>DATEKX010000833.1:0-3644 GCA_035277165.1 Blastocatellia bacterium
ATAAGATGATTGATTCAACGATTCATCTTTGTAAAATGATTCGATAAAACAACTCTCGATTGCCTTATGGCACAACCTGGCTTGGTCTTGGCGTAAGCGGACTGCTGCTACGACTGTTACCGCTACCGGCAATAACACCGGCTGTGATGGCGGTCGCAACCCCAGCCATGGCGATCACGCCTACGACGCCGCCTGAAACATATTTACCGTGAGACGGCGTCTGATCATCTTCATTCTTACCGGAAGACCTGTCAGCCACCAACACGGCATCACCGGTTGTGATTACTTCAGCCGGATTGTTGAACGTGCTCTGCTCACCGGCGTGAAGTGTGCGCGCGTTCCCTGCTGAATTGACTTCGACCTCTCCGCGCACGACGCTCAATCGCGCGCGTTCGCCTTGAAGGATCAATTGTCCTGCCACACCTGTCGGAAGCGACTGGGCCATTGATCCTGCGTGGTCAAGGCTCACGCTCACGGAGCTATTTGCGAACGCAACCTTGATCGTAGTGTTGGGTCGAAGTTCTATGCGGCCAAGCGAGCCGAGGTCAACGACGGCGTTACCGTCTGGTCCCGTAGCGATAGTGCTGCCGCTCAGGACGCTTGCTCCCGGCTGCGCCTCTTCGCCGTCAATCGTGAAGTGTCCCGTGCCCATCAGTTTTCCGGCGGGCGCGCTCGGCATGTCGTCGAGGCGCCCGGCAGAAGACTCGCTTGGCGCGGCTTCACGCGAGGTCGAAGCCGCAAACGAGCTCAACGCAAAAACGCTTGCTACTGCGAGCGTAAGCGCGAGGCTGATTGCGGCTCTGAACTTCTTTGATTTACCCATAACTCCTCCAAGCGGCAACATGCGAGAGAGCGATTCCCTTGCGCGTTAATCCGCTCACAAATTGATATTGCAGGGGCAGCGCAAAACCAGTAAGCCCACGCTCGCGAGCGTGGGCTTACTCTTTAATGATGTGATTCGTCGCGCGGGCTACTTCAATTTTACAGCCTGCCGGTTGATACGTACTTGAAGCCGACTTTTCGGATGTCCGCTGGTTCGTAGATGTTTCTGAGGTCTATCAGATTCAATTCGCTCATCACCGACTTCATCCTATTGAAGTCGAGACTGCGGAACTGGTTCCACTCCGTCACTACGACGAGTGCGTTGCTTCCTCGCGCAGCATCGTATTCATCTTCGCAGAACGTCACATCACTGAGCATGCCGCGCGCGACTTCCATCGCTGTAGGATCATAGACGCGCACTTCGGCTCCGGCTTCTCTCAGGTCGCTTATGATCTTCAACGAAGGGGCTTCTCGCATATCATCCGTTTCGGGTTTGAATGATAACCCGAGCACGGCAATGGTCTTGCCTTTGAGGTCAGCCACGGCGCGTTTGATTCGATTGATGACCGATGCGGTTTGCTTTTCATTCACTTCGAGCACCGCATCCGTGAGTTTCATCTCATAGTCGTTGCGGCGGGCAAGCGCGGCAAGCGCCTTTACGTCTTTCGGAAAGCAACTACCGCCGAATCCCGGCCCCGGATGCAGGAACTTCGAGCCGATGCGCTTATCCATTCCCATGCCTTTGGCCACGTCACGCACGTCTGCGCCGAGCAGGTCGCACATATTCGCAATCTCGTTGATGAAAGAGATTTTTGTGGCGAGGAAAGCGTTCGAGGCATACTTTATCATCTCTGCCGATTCAGGATTCGTGATGACGAACGGCGTCTCTATCAGATAGAGCGGGCGATAGAGGTCTTTGAGAATCTCTATGGCTTCTTCCTCCGCGCAGCCGATCACAACGCGGTCGGGCCGCATAAAATCGTTTATGGCCGCGCCTTCGCGCAGGAACTCAGGATTCGACGCGACCGAATAACGACAGTTCGATTTCTTGTTTTCATCTATGATCTTTTTGATGTACCCGGCAGCGCCAACCGGCACAGTGCTTTTTGTTACAATTACTTTATAGCTGTTAAGCGCGCGAGCGATCTCAAGCGCAACGGCTTCGATCTGGCTGAGGTCAGCCGAGCCATCGCTTGACGAAGGCGTGCCGACGGCCAGCATTACGACGAGCGATCTTTCAATCGCGCTCGCGATGTCGGTTGTGAATTCGAGCCTGTTTTCACGGACGTTCTTGGCGACCAGCGCGTCAAGTCCCGGTTCGTATATCGGCATCTTGCCCGATTTGATCGTCTCTATTTTATTCGCGTCGCTGTCAACGCAGGTGACGCTGTTGCCAAACTCGGCAAAGCAGGCTCCGCTCACAAGCCCGACGTAGCCTGTACCAATTACTGCAATGTGCATGATTTCTTAACTCCGTACTCCGTCAATGTACTTGCCTTCTGAAAGCCTGAAATTATAAACCATAAAACAGTCTTTTGTCCTTGAAAGAGAAACCGATGATCTGTGGCCTTTCATGCGGTTTTAAATCCCAACTGTGAAACCCGCTCGCTGCCGAACGCGCTGACAGTCGCGTGAGCTTCGGTTTTCTCTGCAGATGGCTTTGGGTTACTCGTTAAGCGGACGACCGCATCTGCAAGAGCCGCATTGAATTCTAAAGTGAGCAGGTTCAAATCAACCATCAGCGGGCGGGCGGACGATGTGCGATAGAGCGAAAAGCATCCGCAGCGTTGATTGTTCTCAGTCTCAAGCTCAAAAGTGAGCATCCAGCGAGACGAAAGCGACGGCTCATCAATTTCGTTTTCGGCAGGCTTGTGCCACATATAATGTTGCTGGTCTTTGCGTTCGTGCGCGACCAGCGCAAGCTCGCTTGTTGTAGGCTTTCGGTTGCACGAGCGTTCGAGGCTCAGTTGGTAGCCGTCGAAATCATTTGCCTCGAACGCTTCCTGCAATATGGAGCAAACCTGAAGCAGGCTCTTAGCTTCGGACAATTTATTAGCTGCGCGCCGCACTGCGAGATTGTTGCCGATGATGCGTTTTTGATCTATGGTTCGCTGCGCCACGCGCCCCAGTTCGTCGAACTCGTGATATCCGAGCCTTCTGACTCCCATCCAGACGACAGCGCCGAGCGTCAACAGCACTATCGCTATAACTCCGCTTCCGGGCTGCAACAAAACAAGGCTCAGCAGTCCGCAAAGCGCGGATGCGCCGTAAAGTATTACCACCGCTTGCCGCTGCGACAGACCGCGCTCAAGTAGTTTGTGATGCATGTGTTCGCGGTCTGCGCTAAACAGAGGCCGCCCGCTCAAGAATCGGCGAACGACCGAAAGCGAGGTCTCAAGAAGCGGCACTCCGAAAGAGACTATCGGAAGCGCGACGGCCACAATTGTCGGCGTCTTCTCGGACCCGGCAAGCGCCAGCGCGCTCAACATGAAGCCGAGGAACAGGCTGCCGCAGTCGCCAAGAAATATAGTCGCGGGATTAAAGTTGAATCGAAGAAACCCGAGAGTTGCCCCCGCCATTACGAGCGCGAGCGGCGCAACCGTACCCGTGCCGCTGATCAAAGAGACTGCGAAAAGCGTGAGCGTCGAAAACAGGCTCGACCCGGCGGCCAGCCCGTCCAGCCCGTCAATAATATTGAACGCATTGGTGATCCACAGCACCCATATAACTGTCATCGGCAGCGATAACCATTCGAGACCATGAAATCCAAGCGCCCCGGGCAACTCGAACTTTCCTATCCCAAAGTAATAGAGCATCAGCGC
>DATEKX010000834.1:0-5025 GCA_035277165.1 Blastocatellia bacterium
CGGCATTCCCGCAACCGAGGTCGCCTAGAATCGTCACGTCAGAAGATGTGAACGAGGCGATGGGCCAGCGGAAATTGCCGAACGATTCTCTGACAATTCCTATTCGCGCGGGGTCATAACCAAGCAGGTGCGCGCCAACCCAATCAACGGCGGCGGCGTTGCTTCCAATAAGAATCAATCCCATCGGTAACGGGTCAGGGCGTAACGGGCCGTCTCCCTGCCCTGCAACAACCGCATCTACCAGATGCAGCACACGGCGCTCTGCCGTATCGGCAAGAGTCGCGTCCGAACGCCCGTAAAGAAGAATGCGATTTAAATCAAGACCAGTCCTCCAGATCGTGTCATTACCCGACCACGATCCTTCGACGCCAAGCTCATCACCCGCGCGCGTGGAAACACGTGTGAGGTTCACCGCAAGCTCTTGCCATAACTTGCTTGTCGCAAACGAGGCTGCCTGGTTCTGCCTGTCGAGCGTATATTCAAGAGCACGCTTGACCATACTCGTGCCCGGATAACAGTCGCCTCCTGAACTCGACCCGCCTGATCTATGATGAGGCAAATATTCTTTATTTCCGTTGATGCCTATTAGATTCTTGAGCGCGCAGGTAATTCCTGCTTTCTTGTGCGTCTTCAATTTCGGCAGGTTGATGATCACGTCTGCTTCCAGCACATCTCTGGCTATCAGATATTGATGGCGTCCCGGCGCGTGTGTCTTAGCCATCAGGCGCGGATCATAACAGGTCACGCGAAACGAGGCCCGGTCATCTGTGACCGGCTCAAGCAAGCTCTCGTTGCCTAAATCGAAAAGGACGAACCGATCTTCATCCTGAAGGTTTTCCGAAGCCACTCTGACTCCGTTCACAAAAACGCAGGTCGTTCTTCGGAAGTCGTGAACTCCTTTGAATCGAGGCTCGGATTTCATCAAGCCTGCTGCCCATAAATCGAGCCCCGTCGCGCTTAATAAGCTATCGAAATCGCAACCCTGCACGGGCGCATCTCCGACCATAACTTGCGAAGCACCTGCTTGAAGCGCCGCTACGGTTGCCGCACGCACCAGCGACGGATGAGTGACGAGAGGCTCGATTCCGCCAGAACCTTGATTTTCGTGCATAACGAAATTGGGCTTGATCAAAACGCGAGCGCCCGCAGGTATGGCCTTCGCGAACGGGCCGCGCGCTTTTTCAGACCAGCCAAGCGAACCAGACGCGCGATCAATGGCGTTCAACATCTGCGCGTCATCCGCATAGCCACGCACAGACAAACGCGCAATTGACACACGCGGGTCGCCGCCCATTTCAGAGTCATACTCTTTCACGCCGATCTCCTGTACGGAAATTCGACTTCGCTCACTACGGGTCGCCATTTATTAGCTTTGGTTCGCGGAATTTCATCAACAAGCACAGTCGTAATTTCAAGCCCTGGCAGATTCGCGCAAACTGTCGCGAGTATGCCGCGACGGTTACGCTCTTCAAACTCGCCTTTAGGCACAATCTTTATTTCGACAGAGTAGTCAGACCGTTGAGTGAACATATATTCACGCACGGGATAGTCTTTCATCATGTGAGGGATTTGCAGTCCCGTTATCCATCGCCCATCCGGCAACCAGATGCGGTCTGTGTCGCGGCCTATGATCTCGCGCAATCGAAACACAGGATGGCCGGGCTTGCTTTGTTCCGGGAATAAGCCGACATCGCCGATGCGATAGCGGAGCATGGGCATCCCATCGGCATGAAGTTTTGTGATGATGATGCTCGAATCAGGCTCGTTCGTTTCAGGCTCGACCAGAAGATTGGACCAATCCACTTCGTAATCAAGCGCGCGATCAGATTCAAGCTGAAACGCGATGTATCCCACATCTCTGGCTCCGTAGCGTTCATAAACCGGGCGACCGAAAGCCTGCTCGATCTTCTCTCGATGATCGGGCAGGAGTTTTTCCGCTCCCGTCACAAAGCAGCGCGTCGGGTAGTTTGGGCGATAGCCTTGTTCCAAAACATGCTCCGCGAGATGGCCGACTGCGCTGGCATAAGCGACGATGCAGGACGGACGCCAACGCTGGAACTCCTGATGATATTGCTCAAGCGTGTCGGAGGATAATCTCAAGCAGTCAAACCACCGGCTATTGGTTTCAAGCTGGTGGTAGCGTTCGCGAAGACTGTCTTGAGATTTCGGGTCGAGATGATGGCCCCATAGAAGCGCCGTGCTTTTTCCGGTCGGAACCCCGAGCCGCTGCATATAATACTCTCCGCAGCTTTCCTTCCATCCCATCTCTTCAGGCCCTATCCATATTTCGGTCGGCGCTCCTGTAGAGCCGCCGGTCGAATCTTTTTGCAGTTTCTCGGCGGGCATTGATTGAGCGATCAGTTTGTGTCCGGCGTTCCGCACTTGCTCTCGTTCAAGCACAGGAAGCTTTGAGAAATCCTTGAAGGTAAAGTTCGCCTGCGGGTCGAATCCTATGCGATCAAAGAGGTCTTTGTAGTAAGGAGTTTCGCTGTATGCCCTGCGAGCAATGTGGCGAAGACGACCTATGATCCACGCTTGCTTTTGCTCTACGTCCCACGATTCTGTCTTGCGCCGAAAGCGCAGCCCTTCACGGATTGCGAGCGCGATGGCGCGTCGCGAAGGGCGCACGAGTCGCTGAAAATGCCACAATGGTAATAACAGATTTGTTGAAAGCATCTCGCGGAGATAACTCATTCTGTTCTCCCTATTGCGGGGCGCGCAGATATGGGCCATCGGCCCTGTAATTCAGCCGCCCCGTGTGATTCAGCAGCCGGAGAGGCTTCGGCTACCGGCTCTGCCTGATCTGTCTTTTTTCCAATAAACATTAACGAGGGACTGAAATACATGCTCTCTGCCCCTTTCTCTTTGAATAAGAGCCTGAGCGCGATATTTATGATCAACTGCAATTTCATGCAGCAGCTTAGAGCCAGAGATTGAAAAGTCCCTCTTTTGGTGTTGAACAATCCGAAATTGAAAGTGCCATAGTAGTCGCAAAATAAAGGTGACAGGCCCTGATCATCGAATAGCCCCTTAAACTCCTGCTTGCGCATTATCGAGAGGTTATGCAAAGGGATTAACTCTTTATGAAAGAACCGCCCCAGAGCATAATTGACGCCGTTAAGGTTCGGGATGCTTATGATCAGGTAGCCGCCTTCGGCCAATAGATTGTTATGCTTTTCAATAACCGACCGAACGTCTGTGAAATGTTCTATGAAGCCTCTTGATATGACTATATCGAACGCGCCCTTGTATCGCTCATGAACTTCATCCGAAAAGAAGTCTGCGTAAATTACATTATCGGGATCAATATTATTTGAAGCAAAGACTTCCCTGTTCAGTTCATTGCCGCTTTCCGAATACTCGATGCCATATGGAATGAAGCCATACCGCTTATTGAGTCTTACCAGATGCTCTCCGGGCGCGCTGCCCACTTCCAATACCTTTAGCCCGCTGGTTCCCGGCATATACTTTTTGTAAATCACTTCGCAAAGCAGATAGTCTTCATAGCTGCGAACATATTCGAGAACTCTTTTGCCAAGAGCGGCTTTTATCGCGAGCTTGATTCTTGATTTTGGGGAGGACAAACCAGGCTCTCCCTGTTTTGATCTGAGCGTTGAATCCCAGTCTTCTCTCTCGTTTTTGTGCGTTGAATCCCAGAAATGTTTTTCGGTCAAAGCTCCGGCCTGAAGCCGATCACCTGCGACGGCTGAAGCGTTTTGCTGCGCGCCGTAAATCGTATCTCTGACTGCTCGCTTGCCGAACGCAGTGCGCAGCCGCGCAAATTGTCGTTTGATCGCGCTGCGCTCGGCGGCGGTCAGAACGTTAACCAAAAACGCGCATGCAAAATAGACGATTGCAAAGGCAGCGCCGCATATAATCAAAATCAGGGGCGCACTTGCTCCCAGCAAATACGACCTTATGATTGCAGCAACCATACCCGCCACCACAGCAGCAGCGGCCACTTTACCTATGTCCTTCAATAGATGCGCATCGCGCCACCTGACCTGCAGGACGCTGCCAGCTTTGACCAGCGTAATGACTCGCTCGATGAAACTCATGCTGATGGCCATCGTGATTGTTCCAATCATTCCGAAATGCTTTGTGCCAAACCACAGAGCAAGTATGAGAATGACCAGCAGAGTCACGCGAGCTTTGAGCAGAAAGTAGCGGTGTTCAGGATACGCCCTCATCACCGGGTCGCTGCCGCTCGTAAGAATGGCGAGCGGAATAAGGGTGATATTGATAGCAAATATCGGATAGCTGGACAGATATTGAGAAGTAAATAATGTTGTTATGAACTCGCGCCCCAATATGATGAGAAAGACGTAAAGAGGGAAATAGGCTGCAGATAGCTTGCGCATCATCTTCGCCGTTAACTCGATGATCTCTTGTCGTCTGCTGAACTTTTGAAGGTAGCTGACGCGCGGTATCATCACAGAGCCTACGGAATCGCTGATGATGCCTATGATCGGCAACTGAAAACAGCCTATAGCGTAGATGGCATAAGCAGCAGTGCCGAACTGGTTCGCTACAAAGTAATTGTCGATGTCAGATTGCACGCCTATGATGACCGCAGCTATTCCAAGCGGTAATGCATAAGCCAACTGCTCTCGCATCATTGACCATTCAAATTTTCGCCAGAATGCTCCGAAGCGCGACCGCAGGTAAAAGAGCAGGAGGGCTGTCTGGAGCACTCCCTGAATTATCGCGGCATAGATCAGCCATAAAACTGTGCTGAAAGAAATCGCGGCAGCAAGCAACAACACTGACTTTGTGAATTGCGAGCTGATGACAAAAACAGTAGCCAGCCTGAATTCCTGATGCGCGATGGCAGCGGTCTCAAGAAATGATGAGATGACCCACAGAAAGATGACCAGCCCGATCAGCGGCGCGTAGCCAACCAGTTCCGAGCTATTGAAGATGACCGAAACCATCTGCGGGCGCAACGCAAAGATTAAACAGATGCTCCCCGCCATCATCAGGTAAAAGAGCAGGATATTAAATACGACCTGTCCCTGTCGCTCG
>DATEKX010000835.1:0-10686 GCA_035277165.1 Blastocatellia bacterium
GATTATAGCAAACTCTACGAAACTTCTGTAAGCGGGGTTGCTTCTTCTTCGCTGCCGGAGTCCGGGCCGGACGCAAGCCCCGTCGGGCGGAACATCGCATCTGTAATCAGCCGCGCGGCTCTTTCAAGCTCCTCAAGCGCCGAACGAACTTCGGGAGCGTCTTCCGATAATGCGGCCCTGCGCGCGCGATCAAGCGACTGGCGCACAAACTCCTGCTCGCCCGGCGGCAACATCCATCCGAATTCGCCGAATGAGCGAATGGTGTTTTGCAGCAATCCCTCCAAACGATTTCGCGCAATGATGACCTCTTTCGCCCTGCGGTCGTTATCTGCGTTGCGACCTGCTTCGTCAATCAAATCGTAAATCTCTGAAGCCGATAGCCCCGACGACGGAGTGATCTTCATCGCCTGTTCCAGACCTGTCATCTTGTCGCAAGCCGAGACAGAGACTATGCCGTCGGCATCAACCTCGAACGTCACTTCGATTTGCGGAATGCCGCGCGGGCTGGACGGTATGCCGACAAGTTCGAATTTCGCCAGACTGCGATTGCCTGATGCTATTTCGCGCTCGCCTTGCAGCACGTGGACTTCGACCACCTGCTGATTGTCTGCGACGGTCGTAAAGACGAGGCTCTTCTTTGTAGGGATGGTAGAGTTGCGGTCTAAAATCTTTGTGAACAACCCGCCGCGCGTTTCGATTCCCAGACTCAGAGGAATAACGTCGAGCAGTATCAGGTCTTTCACATCACCCGTCAGCACACCTGCCTGAATAGCCGCGCCGATTGCGACGACTTCATCCGGGTTGATTTCAATCGAAGGCTCGCGCTGAAAAATTTCACGCACGCGGCTGATGATGATGGGCGAGCGCGTCTGGCCGCCGACCAGCAGGACTTTCGTCACCTGGTCGGCCGACAGCTTGGCGTCGCGCAGCGCCTTCTGGCATGGCTCAAGCGTGCGCTCGACCAGATCAGCTACCAACTCTTCAAACTTCGCGCGCGTGAGCGTCTTGTTGAAATGCTTCGGCCCGGTGGGGTCTGCTGCGATGAACGGCAGGTTCATTTGCGATTCGCTCGCGGTTGAAAGCTCGCACTTGGCACGTTCGGCTGCCTCTTTCAGTCTTTGAAGCGCGAGGCGATCCGAGTGCAAATCAATGCCCGTCTCTTCGTTGAATGTCTCGATCATCCAATCAACGATTCGCTGATCGAAGTCTTCACCGCCGAGGAATGAATCGCCGCACGTGGAAAGCACTTCGAACACGCCGTCGCACATCTCCATTATCGAGATGTCGAACGTGCCGCCGCCCAGATCGTAGACGGCTATCTTTTCGTTGTCGCGTTTGCCAAGCCCATAAGCGAGCGCCGCAGCCGTAGGCTCGTTGATTATGCGTTGTACGTTCAACCCGGCGATCTTGCCCGCGTCCTTAGTCGCCTGCCGTTGAATGTCGTCGAAGTATGCAGGCACTGTGATGATGGCTTCCGTCACTTCGTCGCCGAGGAACTCTTCGGCTGCGAGTTTCAATCGCTGAAGCAGTATCGCGGATATTTCAGGCGGAGAATAATCACGCCCGCGAACTCGCACGCGGCAATCGCCGTTCGACGCTTCGGTTATCTCGTAGGAACAGACCTGAAGAGCGCGCCTGATTTCGGACGAATTGAATTTGCGCCCCATCAATCTCTTTACCGCATAGATAGTGTTGGCGGAATTCGTTATGGCCTGGCGCTTGGCTATCTGCCCGATCAAGCGTTCGCCTTTTTCGGTGAATGCTACTACGGACGGCGTGGTGCGCCCGCCTTCTTTGTTAGGTATTATCTGAGTCACGCCGCCTTCGAGTATGGCTACGCACGAGTTGGTCGTGCCCAGGTCTATTCCAATAACTTTGCCCATGGCAATGGCCTCCTAGTCAACAAACCGGAAGGGGGATTCCTGGGGGTCAGGTGAATGCTTAGGGGCGGGCTTCACTCAGCGATGAATTATGAATGATGAACCGAGAAATCGGATTCCGTTCATCGCTCATCGTTCATAATTCATCATTTCTCATCTCTCGGGGCTGGAGGCGACTTTCACTTTAGCGGGGCGCAGCAGCTTTTCGCCCAGCTTGTAACCTCGTTGAAACTCTTCGATGATAGTGTTCTCCTTGTGCTTGTCGGTCGGCTCAATCGTCACCGCTTCGTGCACATGAGGATCGAATGTTTGCCCGACTGATTCAACAGGCTCAAGTCCGAACTTCGTAAGCGCGTCTTTGAACTGCTTGTGAATCAGCTCAACACCGTGGCGCAAGCTTTCGGCATCGCCTCCGCTATTTTCAAGACTCGCAAGCGCCCGCTCGAAATTATCGATGACGGGCAATAACTCCAAAAGCACTTCGGCGCGCGCGCGCGTATAAGTTTCGCTTCTTTCGCGATCAACGCGGCGACGATAATTTTCAAACTCTGCCTGACGCCTGAGCAACTGATCATAGAGCGTTGCCCTCTCCTGCGTCATGGTATCAATCTGCGCCTGCAATGCTGCGAGAGGGTCTTGCTGCTGCTGAGGCTGCTCCTTCTCTTGATCCTCAGGGGAGTTTGTCTCTTCTGCTTGCTCGTCTTCATTTTCGTCAACGATCAGAATCGGTATTTCCTTTGGCTCGTCGTTCTTATTTGTCATTTCTCGTTTAACGTCTTCCTATTTCAAAACAATTAAAGTCTCAAAGTGTACGCGAGCCTCCCGTATCAAGCACGCGCTCAAACAGTCTCGCGATATAGTCCACTATGCTGATGAGCCGGTCGTACTCGATTCTGGTCGGCCCCACAACGCCGAGGCTTGCGACGGCTGTGCCACCTGCATAATAGCAGGGAGAGGCAATCACTGTGCAGTCGCGCAAGTCCGCAAACAAATTCTCGCTGCCGATGCGAACCGCTACAGATTCGCGCCGCGCGCTCTCTATACACTCGTCCAATATTTTGACTATCCGACTCTTTTCTTCAAACAACTTGAAGAGCGCTTTCATGCGCTCGGTGTCCGCGAAGTCGGGCTTCGCAATTATGTTCGACGCGCCTTCGATAAAAACATCCGGCTTATCGCCGTCTTGAAGGCTCTGGCTGCACAGCAAAACGGCGTTGCGCAACAGATTGTCGTAGAGCGCTTTTTCTTCGCTCATCCTTCTGAGCAACTCGTCGCGGATTTCAGTCAGCATCCAGCCGCGAAAGTTGTCGAGCAGGTATCTGGCCGTCTTATTCAACTCTTCCTGCGTGAACTCCGAGTCCACGCGAATCACGCGGTCTTGAACGCGGGCCGCGCTCGAAACCGTTATCACAAGTATTCGCGCATCGGGCAATCGCACGAACTCTATGTGATGCATTATGTCGTTCGAGATTGACGGCGTAATTACAATCCCGACGTTGTCCGACAACTGCGAAAGCAACTGGCTCGTGCGCTCCATCAAACGTTCGGGGCTTGTCAGCGTTTCTTCATCGAGCAATCGCTCGTTGATGCGAGCCGCGTCCGAACGCGAGAGCTTTGTCGAACTTATCACCTTGTCAACGTAAAACCTGTACCCCTTGTCTGTAGGCATGCGACCGGCAGACGTATGAGGGTGCGTCAGATAGCCTTCATCTTCAAGCTCCGCGCATATGTTGCGAATAGTCGCGGACGAAAGATGTTCGCTTGATCGTTTCGCAAGCGCAAAAGACCCGACAGGCTGTCCCGTTGCGATGTGAGATTTCACAATCGCCGCGAGTATCTCCTTCTTGCGGTCGTCAAAGCTGTAACCGCTTTTTGTCTTCATATGTTCTTAGCAGGGGGGCAAGCCCGAATGGAATCACGGCTAAAGTACCATCAATGCCCCACCCTGTCAATAATATTGCCCTGTAATGATGCACCCGCGCAAGAGGATGTATCTTACAACCCTGGGGGACTTCCCTTGCAGCATTCAAATCAAAGCGAAATCGGGTTTGCGCCCGTGTTCGCATCATACCTCCGCTCGATCTCTCCGTCGTAAACATGCAGGAAAATTTCGGCAGTAACGCTAGTTACGGCAGAAAACAGGTGACCGCCAATCAGCCGCATCTCGCGGTCAGAGACAGCCGCATGGCAGTGAGCGGACGGCTCGCCTTTAAGCAAGGCCAGATTCCCCGTGAGCGAAACAAGCTCCATCGAATCAGGCCCGAACTCACGCTTGACGTACTGCTTCTGATTCGGATCAATAAAGCCCAGCACCACATCGCGCACGGCACCTATTCCTGTGAGCGATGCTTCGCCGATGCGTTCGGCTGTAGCCAGTTTTATTAGCGACGCGATTACTTCATCGCCCGGTTCAAGTACGACAAGGAATCCTGTGTCGTTTCTTCTAACTTTCATAGCGCTTTCAAATCTCCGGTTCGAGTTTTAAATTTTTACGGAAAATCATCATCGACTGCAACACTGCGTCTCTTCTTGCCGCGCTTGCGCCCTCCGCGCCCACCCCCGAGTTGAGAGAACTGGTCTGTGCCAAAGCTGCCAAGCCCGGCCAGCGTGAAGGTGAACGAGAAGGCGCTTTCGTTTCTCAGCCCCGCCTTGAAGGTGTTGTAGTTGAACTGAAATCCACAACAATCCCATGCGTAACCAAAATAACTGCGCGAATTTCGCAGCCGACCTTTAATAACTTGATTCGACGAGATGAACTGGTCTGTGAAATCGTAGCTTAATCGCGTGCCTCCGTACAATCCTTCCGCCGAGTCGCCTACTTGAATTGTCGTGCCTATCTGATTGCCGGGAAATGTGCCCGGCTCAAATGAGTTCGGCGCAGTCTCTATACGCCGCGACAGGTAATAGCTCGCCGAAACTGTGACCTTGTCTTTTCTGACTCCTCCGCCGACAACGACGTTGCGCACAGCGCCATCTTCGGAGCCTACGTCCATTCTGAGGTCTGCGTAGACTGACGAGAGCGGGCGGTAGCGCACGGCGACGTTGACCGGAGAGAAACTGCGCGTGCGCCCGCCGAACGTAAAGCCGGAGAGCGTGTTGATAGGAAAGAATTGATTGCGACGGCCTTCGACAAGCGCGCCGCCGAAATCGCGATCAATGAAATATTTCTGCGCGACCTTGACCGTCATAAACTCGTAAGACTGCGCGGGCGCGTCTTCGTTTGTGGCGACGGCGTCGGGGTCTGCCACACTGGCCGTGATTGAGTTATCTGCGCTCGAATCATTTGCGCTGTGATTGTTTGCCTGCGCGCTTTCGTCTTTCCCTGTTTGAGCGTCGTCTTTGTCTTGTTTGCCGTTTCCCTGTTTGGTCAGTTCTGCCTGCTGGCCGGTTTCGAGCTTCTGTTTTTTCGCAGCCGCTTCGGATGATTCAACCGTTTGTTCGCCGCTTGTTTCAGGCTTCGCTTCATCGGGAGATGCCGGTTTTTGCTCAGCCGGTTTTTCAGAAGTCGGGATGTCTTGTTCGCCCTTGCCTTTCTTTTTGCGCTTCTTCTTGTCGCTGTCAGGCCCTACGGTTTCCATCTCGTGATCATCAACGACACGATCTTTTTTCTTCACGCGCTTGCGGCCCAAGTCCGATGTGCTGCGATTTGTGTAGAAGCGATTTGTGATTGAATACTCGAACTCGTTCGTGTTGGCTATAGCGTCTCGCTCATCGAATCGGATGATCTTGTTGAACTCTTCGCCTATGCCTTTTATCAAACGGTAGGTGATAGAAGGCTCGATGAGATGTTTGAATCGAGCAGTGCCGTCATCGTTCACGAAAGTTTTTTCGAGCGAGGGCGGGCGAATCTCTAAGTCAAGTTCCGCGTAGTGGCGCGAGATGTCTTGCGGGATTATCGGGTCGAACGCCTGGCTGTCAAACAGTTTCACGTTTGGGTTGAATAATGAATTTGTCGGGTCGAGTCGCAAATCGGCAGCCGATGTTGCGAACTTGTCAGGGTCGAAGACGGGCACGGTCGGATCAAGGCTGCTGGTGTAGAAAGTTTCGCGCACGCTCAGGCTCGGAGTGATGGCGATGCCCGCAAAAGTCGCAAGCGGAATGGTGATCTTTGGTTGAAAATCGAATCGCTGCACGGCTGCGGGCGTGACCAGCACCGTGCTGCTGTCAACTGTCTCTTCACGCTTGAGCGCGCCAATGCTCGTGTCGAACGAGAAGTAGATAGGCAGGTTCTCGAACAAACGACGCGGGTATACGGTCATGTCTATTTCAGGAGCCTGACGAACGTGAACATCAAAGCTGCTGCCAGCATCGGGCGTAGACAACGGGTCGCGGCTTGGACGGAACAGAGTCGTCGTTTCGTTTGACGCGAGGAAGTTGAAGCTGAAGCTTCGCGTGTTGTTGTTCGCATAGAAGGTGGACTCGCGGCGAGGGTTGACGACCTGACTGATGTCATCGGAAAAGATTTGGCGAAAAGCGAGATTAGTAACAAGCGACACATTGCCGACAGCCACCCATCCGTGTGGAAAGTATTGCTGGCCTTCGGCGACAAACGCAGTCCCGCCCTGGCTTTCACCCGCAGGGCCGAAGAGGCGATCTTTCACTGCGTAAACACCCATTCGCATGAAAGACTTCTCGTCGGTCTGCGCGCGAAACTCCGCGCCGAATCCAAGCCCGCGCTGCGTGTAGACATCCGAGCGAAAAGTTATGTCAGCCGATTCGCCGAGCGTCTGGTAGTAAGCAAGCTTCAGCGTCCGCCCCTTTTGATTAGACGTGCCAGTCGTAGGCAACAGGAAACCTGACTTGCGCTCGCTTCTGGTCGCCGGTATCCACGCAAACGGAAGCACAAATGCGGGCAAGCTCTTCACGCGAAAAACAGAGTTGTGCAGCGTGATGCGATCACCGAGCTTCAGCTCTGCGCGTTTGGCTTGAAACTTCCATTTCGGAACAACGTCTTCGCATGCGGTCACTTCAGCGTTGAATAACTCGTAGGTCAACGGCCCCGTCTTTTCAACTCGTGTGGCGGTGAAGAAAATGTATTCGCCTGTTTGAGTACGATTGGTAAACCCTGTCGTGTCCCAGAAAATTCCTTTGCGAGTGACTGAATTGATTTCGGCGCGGCGCGCAGTGACTCGCTGATCGGCGCCCTGATCGAAGATGACATTTCCTTCGGCAACCATATCGCCGGTCACGTTGTTGAACGTAACGTGATCGGCTTGAAGTCGCACGTCGCCCATAGTCACATTGACGTAGCCGTCATAAATAAAGAGGTCGCCGTTTTTCGATTGCTTGTCTGCGATGATTTCAACTTCTTCGCTCTCGGTCTGAGCATTGTTCACTTTTGGAGCTTCCGATTTATCAGGCTCCGCGTTCTGCTTCTCTTGCTGTTTCCGGGCGCGGCGCTCTTTTCGTTTCTCTTTTTTATTTTGCTTTTCGTCTTGTCGTGGTTTGCGCGCGGCGCGCGGCGCGCCGTAGTGAGCAAAGGTTGAATCAGCGCCGACCGCTATTAGAAGAGACAGGCACAAAGCGGTCGAGAACGCTTTTGGGAAACGAAACATTGGATTAAAACTACCTCCGACCCCATTGCACGGGCAAAGGCGATACTAGCACGCGGTTCCGGCGCGCGGCAATGTGAGCGCGCGACATGCGAGACGAGAAGAAATGTGATAAAAGGAGTCTCATGAAAAGGAATATCACGCGAAGCTTTGCGATGATCGTTGCCTGTTTGTTCCTTGCACAAGCAATCACAACGCGCGGGCAGCAGATGGCTGATCCTGATTTCGATACGAAAGTCGCTCGCCCGGCTTACACCAAAAAGCATCCGAAAGTGCTTTTCGACGAAGCCCACCGGAACTTTCATACAACTGATGGGCGCTACAAACCTTTCGCGTCTCTGATCACTAACGATGGTTATCAGATAACGCCCAACAAAGAGAAGTTTCAGAAAAGTTTGCTCAAAGGCTATGACATACTGGTGATCGCTAACGCGGGAGGCTCTGACGCCAATCTCGGAGCCGCCGCCAAAGAGTCTGCTTTCACGGATGAAGAATGCGACGCGGTGCGCGATTGGGTGCGCGCAGGCGGGTCGCTGCTGCTGATTGCGGATCATAGCCCTTATGGTTCGGCTGCTGAAAATCTCGGCAAGCGGTTCGGCGTTGATATGAGCAAAGGCTACACTGCTGACCCTGAAAACTATGACAAGGATTCAAACAATCGGGGATTCATTATCTACACGCGCGAGAGCGGTCGCCTCGCAGATCATCCAATCACGCGAGGGCGCGATGCAAGCGAGCGGATCAATCGCATCATCGCGTTCACCGGCCAATCACTTAAAGGCTCGGCTGACAGCATCGCGTTTATGAAGCTGGCCGACACGGCCATTGACAGGTTTCCGAAACCCGGAGGCGAGCGGGAAAAACCTGATGTTTCGGCTGCGGGCCGCGCGCAGGGCATTGCAATGAAGGTAGGCCGTGGTCGCGTCGTTCTGCTTGGAGAAGCCGCGATGCTTTCGGCTCAGGTAATCAAACAACCGGATCGCCCCGACTTTCGCATGGGAATGAATGTTACGGGAATAGACAATCGTCAATTTGCGCTCAACACCATGCACTGGCTCTCTCATTTGCTTTAACCAGCAATAAAACAACTCGTATCAATTATTATAAGGAGCTACAAAATGGCTGACAGGCACGGCCTTATTCCGGGCGCGCTCGAAGGAGTTGATGCGCCGGACGAGATTCGGGCACGAATCTCTGAACTATGCGAAGAACTGGACGCGGCTGCGGGCGCGAATCTTCGAGGGCTTATACTTTATGGAGGGCTTGCGCGCGGTCGTTATCGTCCCGGCAAAAGCGACATAAATCTGATCGTGGTGCTGGACGATACGTCAACCGACTCGCTTTCGGCAATCGCTCCAGCGTTGCGCGCATCGTGGCGAGAGGTGCGAGTCGAGCCTTTCATCATTAAAGTTTCAGAAGCCGAGCGGCTGGCAGAAACCTTCCCGACCAAGCTGCTAGACATTCAAACTCATCACATCGTCCTGATGGGCGAAGACCCATTCAGCGAGATTAAGGTTTCGCGCAAGCTCATACGTTTGCGAATAGAGCAAAGCCTGACGAATCTCGCGCTTCGATTGCGGCGGCGCTACATTTCAATTTTTGATAATCCGCGCTCGCTCGCCATGGCGCTTGAAGAACAGGCAGTGCCGCTCAAGGTCGAGCTTGCGGCGCTGTTGCAATTGGCGGGAAAAGATGAGCCGTCAGAATCCACATCGGCAGCCGTCTTAGAGATGGCAGCCGCAGCGTTCGACCTTGACCGCGAAGCTCTTTTGTTGATGGCTGCGCTTCGTCGCGATGCGCCGACGCCGGAAGATTTACCGGCGCTTTATAACCGCGCGCTCGCGACCATTGCGCGCGCGGCAAACATTGTCTCTCGTATGGAGTGAGGCGAAATGAATCCGCTTGAACTGACCGGCCCGGTGTTTTTGATTCTCTATATCATCTTAATGGCTGCCGCTTGTTTCTTAGCTTACTTTCTCAGGCAAAAAGCTGCGCGCTCTGAGATGGCATTCAATCCGCGCAAAGCGAATTTGGATGCTTACGAAGCAGCTTACTTAAGCGGCGGCGCGAAACTCGCAACTGCCACAGCCATCGCCACGCTCGTTCAGAGCAAAGCGTTGCGGTTGTCATTCGTTGATAACACCCTTTCATCAATCGCCAGCCTACATCGCGGCTCTCATCCGTTTGAGCAGGCAGTCCACACGGCTGTCGCATCGGGCGAAGCCAGAACGATTAAAGGCATTCAAACAAAAACTGCTTCAGTCATCGATCATATGGCAGAGCGGTTGAAGGCATTGGGACTGATTATCGGTGATCAGCAGATGGCTGTGGCGCGTGTGTTGCCGGTCGTAGTAATGACGATGGTTTTGCTTTTAGGTGTGATGAAGATTTTTATTGGCTTGTCGCGCGGTCGCCCCATCAGCTTTTTATTCATCTTGTGTCTGCTGACGGCTTTCATCGCTCACCGGCTCTACAAATCGCCGCCCTTTCGCACGCAGCTTGGCGATAGAGCTCTCGAACAACTTCAGAGCTTAAATGCGGCGCTGCAAACCACGGCGAAAGCGCAACCTCAATCGCTCGCGACAGGAGATGTCGCCATGGCGATGGCGTTGTTTGGAATGGGAGCAGTAGCATTCACGGATCAATCATGGTCTGAGCTGAAGAAACAGATGTTCCCGCCTGCTTCAAGCGGCTCCTCTTCAAGCAGCGGCTCGTCTTGCGGCAGCTCTTCCTCGTGCGGCTCATCCTGTGGCGGAGGATGCGGCGGAGGCGGTTGCGGAGGATGCGGCTCATGAAAGATCGCGCGCTCGATTTTGAAATGGGCATAGGCTGGCGGCCTGAGCTTGCGCTTTCGATTGCGCGCAACGCCGAGATTGATTTCGTTGAGGTCGTTGCTGAAAACATCTCGCAAGATCGGATACCTCTCGCGCTTGAACAACTCGGCGAGCGAGGCGTTAAGATTGTGCCGCACGGCGTATCGCTTTCTCTCGGCGGCGCAGAACTGCCTTGTAGCAAACGGCTCTCGCAACTTGCGCGACTTGCCGAAAAACTCGACGCTCCGATGGTGAGCGAGCACGTAGCGTTTGTTCGCGCGGGAGGCATCGAGGCAGGTCATCTGTTGCCGCTGCCGCGAACTCATGAAGCGCTCGATGTGCTGGTTGAAAATATTACTGAAGCTAAACGAGCGTTGCCCGTTCCGCTTGCGCTCGAAAATATAGCGACGCTGTTTGAATGGCCGCACGCTGAGATGGATG
>DATEKX010000836.1:0-12033 GCA_035277165.1 Blastocatellia bacterium
CAGGTATCAACTGATGCCCTTCTAATTCAACCGGAATAGCCGGTATCTCGCGACTCAAAGGAAGAGTGTTTGCGGCGGCAACATCAGCAATGCCTGTAATCCCACGCGCTCGTCTTAGCAATTCGTCATAAAGCGCAACGCACTCTGCTCGCTGCTGGCAAGAGGGCTGATCTGGATATATCTCGATGGCAAGTATTCGCTCAGGACTGAAGCCGGGATTCACCTTCATCGCAACTGGCCGTCGGTCAATTCCTCCGATAGCACTCGATAGGCTTCTTCTGCGGTTGCATTATCAGCGCGTAACTCTTCATAGAGGGATTCCAGGTGCTGCGATAATTCTTCGACGATTTCGTTTTCGCGCGTAGGCTCCAGCTTCAAGCCGGTCAACCGATTGTGAATCTCTTTTTTCCAATCAGGCATGAAGGCTCCTCAGTCGCTAGCTTTTGCTGATTGATTATTCGTATCTGAGCGCAACCATCGGATCAACTTTGCTTGCGCGCCGAGCAGGGAAGAAGCAGGCTAACAGCGCCGCAACGAGCAGCACGACTGCGACTCCGCTGAAAGCAACAGCGTCCAGTGCCCCGACCTCATAGAGCATAGCCTGCATCGCGCGGCCTACCAGATAAGCGCCCGCAAGACCGAAAGCCGATCCGATCAAAGCCAGTATCGCGCCTTCTCGCAAGAAGAGACTGAAGACTTGAACACGGCTCGCGCCTAAAGCCATTCGCAATCCAATTTCGTGAGTGCGTTGTGACACGGCAAATGCCATCACGCCATAAATGCCGACTACTGCCAGCGCCAGCCCTAACACAGCAAAGCTTCCATACACCACCATGCCAAAGCGATCAAAAGCCAGCGACTCGCCCGCGACCTGCTCCATAGTCTTGACGCCCGCCAGCGGCAGGTCCGGGTCAACTGAGTTGACCGCAGCCGCAAGGCTTTGATTGATGCTTTGCGGATCGCCCACAGTCCGCACAGCCAAAGCAGCGGTCGGCCAGGGGCTTTGCCGGAACGGCACATAGATTTCAGGATACTCTTCGCGCAGGCCCTTGCCGTTACGCACGTTATGAAAGACGCCTACGATCTGCCATTCAACCGGCGGCCCGATTTTCATACTCCCCGGAGTCAACCCGGCAATTGCGATGCGCTGTGTTAGCGGGTCAACGCCAGAGAAATATCGATTAGCCAGATTTTCGTTTACCATCGCTACGCGGACGCTTTCGGCAGTGTCCAGGTCAGTGAAGCTGCGCCCCTGAACTATACTTATTCCAAATGTATCAAAGTATTCGGGAGTCACCATCTGGAACCCTCCGCCGGGACTCTCAGAAGGATCGCTTGCCGGTTGCCCCACAATACTGAAAGCCATGCCGAATCCTGTTCCAAGCAATGGGATGCCCGTTGTCACCGTTGCATGGCTGATGCCGGGAACAGCTTTGACCTGTTCCAGCATCCGGCTGTAATAAGCGTTGATTTGCTGCGGGTCGGAAAAACGCTTGGCAGGCACCGGCAGAAAAGATGTTAAGACATGATCTGTGCGGACGCCGAGGTCAACACGCGAAAGGTTCCAGAAACTGCGAAGCGCGAGACCGCCTCCTGCCAGCAGCGTTAAGGCCAGAGCGAACTCTACGACCACGAGCGCCTTACGCAAACGGTTGCGACTGCTGTCTGTCCCTGTGCGCCCGCCTTCCTTTAGCATTTGATTCAAATTCAAATTTGTTGCTCGCCATGCCGGAACGCAGCCAAAGAGCAAGCCCGTCAGGATTGTGGCCGCAAGCGTGAAAAGCAGAACAGGAATGCTGAGTCTGACATCAGCCTCGGCGGGCAACATAAAGGGCGGCATAAGGGCTACGATGACATCTGTGATTACGACGCCGAGCAGGACTCCCAGCACGCCGCCAATCAAGGCCAGCGTCAAACTCTCAGTCAGAAATTGCCAAAACAGTCGCGCTCGCGTCGCGCCTAAAGCGGCCCTCACGGCAACCTCTTTCTGTCGCGCGGTTCCCCTCGCCAGCAAAAGATTGGCAACATTCGCGCAGGCAATAAGCAGCAGGAAAGAGACAGCGCCCAAAAGCATCCACAGATTTCTGATAGTGCTTTCGGGCAGAAAGTTGTTGTGAAGAGGTTCGACGCTGATGCCCCAATTCGTGTTAGACCGAGGGTGCTCTTCGGCAAGCTGGCCTGCAATCATATCCATCTCAGACTGTGCCTGAGCTATTGTTACGTCCGGCTTCAAACGCCCCATAACCAGAATCCAATGGAAGTCATGGTTGATCTGATCCGGCCTGAAAGCCAGCGGAACCGACAACTGGTTTGGGTGGCGTTCAGACTGTCTGGCAGGCATCACTCCCACAACCGTGTATGGTTCGCCATTCAGACGAATCTGTTGACCGATGATTTCACGGTTAGCGCCAAAGCTCTGTCTCCACAAACGGTGACCGAGAATTACAACATGGTCTTTCCCGGCTTCGGCTTCTTCCGGCAAAAAGTCTCGACCAAGAAACATCGAGCCTTCTACCATGCTGAAAAAACCGGGCGTCCACGCGCTGCCTTCGACCTGTTCGGGTCGTTCCGCAGTGGCCACATTGTAGGTGCCGCCGTTCCATGCTTCCAGAGATTGAAAGGAAGTAGCGCGTCGTTTCCACTCCAGATAATCGCCTGCTGAAACGACATTGCGCCCGTCGCTGACTTTTGACCACACCATCACCAGTTGATCGGGATTCGGAAACGGCATGCGTTCAAAGAGCGTGGCATAGACTACACTGAAAATAGCCGTCGTCGCCCCGATGCCTAGACCCAGTGTGAGCGCCGCCACAACAGTGAAGCCGACGTTCTTTCGCAACATCCGAAGCCCATATCGCAGGTCTTGTAATAGATTGCCGTACAGGTTTTTGCCTCTTGCTCCGAGCACAACAGGCTCAGGCGGCGCTGATCGCTCGACCCTGCGCAATTCCTGTTGAAGCAATTTGCCCTCATTCAATTCTTCCAGAATTACTCGACGGGCTTCTTCTCTGGTTGCGCCATCGGCTCGCAGTTCTGCATAGAGAGATTCAAAGTGTTGGGCCAACTCTTCGACGATCTCGTTTTCGCGCGTTGGCTCTAACTTCAGAGCCAGCAGTTGCTTTCTGATCTCAGTTTTCCACTCTTGCATGTTTGATTCTCTCTTTACCTGTCAGAGTCTCATTCATACCGCAGCGCTACTATCGGATCAACTTTCGTTGCGCGACGCGCAGGGATAAAGCACGCCACCAGCGCGATCCCGATCAACAGTAAAGTGATTGCGACAAGAGTTGCAGGATCGGTCGCCTCGACTCCGAAGAGCAGGTTTGAAATAAGCCGAGTCAGCGCGAACGAAGCAGCCAGCCCTGTCATTACTCCGACGGCAACGAGAATGACTGCCTGCTTCATAGCCGTTTTCATTACATCTCCGGCCTGTGCTCCCAACGCCATGCGCACGCCTATCTCGCGAGTGCGTTGAGTGACCGAATACGACATCACTCCGTAAATGCCGATTGCCGCAAGCAAAGCAGCCAGCGCCGCGAAACCAGTCAGCAACATGGTCGTGAATCGTTGCGGAGCGACCATTTGAGCGACTGTTTCTTCGAGAGCTTTGAACGAATGAATCGGCTGATTTTTGTCTATCGTCGCAAGCTCTGCGCGAATCGGCGTTGTCAGGCTTATCGGATCATCCGACCCCGTGCGAACCACAAGCGACATTGACCACCAGTTATCCTGCAAATAAGAGTAGTACATGTGCGGGAACGGCTCGTAGCTCAAAGCCTCATACCTCGCGCCGCCAACAACGCCGACGATCTGGTATGACATCTCCGGCATCGCGCGGCTGATTTTGCAGGTGAGGTGTTTGCCTATCGGGTCTTCGTTGGGGAAATGTTGTTGGGCAAAAGTCTCACTAATGATGACGACCGGCGTTGTGCCTCTCACGTCGCGGTCGGTAAAGAACCGTCCGGCGCGCAGCGGAATTCCCATCGCCTTGAAGTAATCGGCGCTTACTTGATTGATTGCAGCGGATGCTCTCTGTTCTGGAGGGAGCGGCGGATGTTCATCAACGCTAAAAGAGAACGACGCATTCAGACTGTTGATGACTCCGGCGCTACGCACTCCGGGAATGGTTGAAACTCGTTCAAGTAATCCCTGATATAAAGCAGTGACCTGTTCAAACTCTTTGTAGTTCGCGCCCGGATCAATCCGCGCGGTCAGTACGCCAGCCGGTTCGTATCCCGGATTGACATGCGCCAGTCGCCAGAAGCTCTTGACCATCAGCCCCGCCCCAACCAGAAGCACCATTGCTAAAGCGACTTCGGCGACTACGAGTGCCGACCGCAGATGATTGCGCGTTCCGGCAGTTCTTCCGCCTTCTTTCAAAGCCTCGTTGAGATTGATCTTTGAAAGTTGCAACGCGGGAGCCAGCCCAAACAGCATGCTGGTCAGCAACGACAACACGAAAGTGAAGCCCAAAGCCATCGAATCAATCTTCAGCATCGCTATTCGCGAATTTGCAGCAATCAGGTATTCCGGCAATCCGCTCGCAATAAACTTTATTGCCCAGTTCGCCAGCAACAATCCGATTGCGCCGCCAACAAAGGCCAGCAGCAGGCTTTCAGCCAACAACTGGCGCACGACGCGGAATCGGCCTGCGCCCAGCGCCGAACGAATCGCCATCTCTCTGCGCCTGACATTCCCGCGAGCCAGCAACAGATTAGCTATGTTTGCGCAGGCGATGAGAAGCACGAATCCGACAGCGGCAAACAACAACAACAGCATCGGGCGGACTTCTTCGGTCAGCATCTGTTGAGGAGGAGTGAGTAGCGCATGCATCTCTAAGTTATTGCTGTTTCTATAATCACGTACGATGTTTTCAATCTCGGCGCTGGCTTGCTCAGGCGACACATCGGATTTGCGGCGACCGATCACCTCAAGATAGCCGGAATCATCATTTTCGTCGGCAGCCGTGAACGCCAGCGTAGTCCACAAATCGGTCTTGGTATAGAACCGGAAATCAGCAGGCATCACGCCGACGACTGTATAAGCCGCGCCGTTCAGCATAAGCGCCTGTCCAATTATTTGCGGGTCAGCGTCAAACCGCCGCTGCCACAGTGCGTGGCTGAGCACAACAACACGGTTTTCGCCGGGGCGGTCTTCTTCGTCGTAGAATGTGCGGCCCTGCGTCGCAGCTACGCCCAGCAGCGGAAAGAGATTGGCCGAAACTGCATAACCTTGCAATCGCTCAGGCTCGCCGCGCTCGGTCAAATTCGCGGGCCAGCCTTTATTGCTTAATGCCGCCGTTCCGGTGAAGACCGTATTGCGATTCTTCAAATCCAGATACGCTCCCGGCGAGAACGGCCATCTCTGTTTGCCGCCCGGAGTTCTGATAACCTGAACCAACTCGTCCGCTTTCGCATAAGGTAGCGGCTGCAATAAGACTGCGTTCACTACGCTGAAGATCGCGGCGTTCACGCCTATCCCTAAAGCGAGCGTGAGCACGGCTATTGTCGTGAAGGCAGGATTTTTTACCAGCATCCGCGCGCCATAACGTAAATCCTGCTGCAAATCTCCAAACATGTTTCTCCTCCTTGCGCCTGACACAACAGGCTCTTGCGCGACCATGCGCTCGACTCGCTGCAATTCTCGCGGAAGCAATTCGCTCTGATTCAATTGTTGTAAGATTGCTCGGCGGGCTTCTTCTTTGGTTGCGCCATCGGCTCGCAACTCTGCATAGAGGGATTCAAAGTGTTGGGCTAATTCTTCGACGATCTCGTTTTCGCGTGTTGGCTCTAACTTCAGAGCCAGCAGTTGCTTTCTGATCTCTTCCTTCCACTCAGGCATACTTGAACCTCTCAGCTTCGTTTAATCGCAGGTTCAGAAAACAAGCCTCATTCGTATCTGAGCGCCACCATCGGATCGATCTTTGTAGCTCGCCGCGCTGGCACATAGCAGGCGGCGCATGCAATCAGTAACAGACTGAGCGCAACCAGAATAAACGTCAGCGGGTCGCCTGCTTTCACTTCGTAAAGTTGACTGGCTAGCGAACGCATCAACACGAATGCGCCCGCCATCCCGATGACTAATCCAACAAGCGCTGGCTGCATGCCCTGGCGAATGACCAGCGCCAACACGTTTTGCCGTTGCGCGCCCAGCGCCATGCGTATGCCGATTTCGCGCGTTCGTTGATTGACTCCGTAAGCGACCACGCCGTAAAGCCCCACAACGGTCAATAGCAATGCCGTCGCCGCGAACAAGCCGAGCAATAGTGTGATGAATCGGGGACGCGCCACGGCGTTCGATACCAGTTGTTGCATAGTTCGATAATTGGCTAAGGGCACTGTCGCATCGAGTTGTTTGAACTCTTGCTGAATCGCGCTTCGCAGTGAAGGCAGCGCGGACTGATCGGCGCGCAACACCATTGACATCTCATCTCTATCCAGATCCTGAGCATGAGGATGATAGAACTGCGGGCGTGCCTGCACTTCCAGAGCAAAGCCGCGAACGTCGCGAACAACACCGATAATCGTTTTCCAGTCCTTGTCATCCAGTGTTCGTTTGATGCGTTTGCCAATACAATCACCTTCGGGGAAAAACTGTCGGGCAAGCTGTTCGTTAACGATTACGACTGGCATCTTGCCTTTGCGGTCTGCCTCGTTGAAATCGCGCCCGCTCACAAAGCTCACACCCATGGCGTCAAAATAACCGGGAGTAATCACGCGATCTTCAACCATCGGTTCTTTGCCGTGCGGCACCGGATCAGCCCCTTCGACGGAAAAGACGCTCATGCTCTCATTGCCGCTCAACGGTAATTGAGAGACCGCGCCGACCGCGTGCACACCGGGCAAACTGCTCAATTGCGAACGCGCCTGCTCAAAGAATTGGTCTCGCTGTTCGCCCTCCGAGTAATGCGACCAGGGTAAACATACCTGAAAGGTGGCAACGCCCTGCGGATTGAACCCCGGATCAACCGCCATCAGCCGCTGAAAACTTTGCAGCATCAAGACAGCGCCGACCAGCAGGATGGCGACCAGTGCGACTTCGGCAGTCACAAGCAGGCTGTGGCTGCGAATGCCGCGTCCGCCGGAGTTTGAACGACCGGCATCTTTGAGCGCCTCAGCCAGATTCACTTTCGACGCCTGCCACGCGGGAACCAATCCGAACAGCACGCCGGTTAAAATAGAGACCAACGCCGTGAAGAAAAAAACATGAGCGTCCAGCGAGATATTCTGTAAGCGCGGCACGTTCGGCGGGATGAAACTCAGCAACACCTTCAACCCTAAATAGCCAAACAGCAATCCAAAGCCACCGCCGAGCGCGGCAAGCACGAAGCTTTCGGTCAGCAACTGGCGTATGATGCGCGCGCGCCCTGCGCCGATGGCTGCGCGCACAGCCATCTCCTGCCGCCGCGCGGCTGCGCGAGCAAGCAGAAGGCTCGCGATGTTCGCGCAGGCGATCAGTAAAAGAAAGCCCACGGCAAACAACAAGACCAGTAGCGGCGCGCGCGTCTGGCCTACGATCTGGTTGAAGAGCGGCGTCAACCAGACGCTCCAGCCTTCGTGTGTTTGCGGGTAATCTCTGGCCTGTCGGGCTGCGATGCTGTCCATCTCGGCTTGCGCCTGCGCCTGTGTGAGACCGGCTTTCAGGCGACCAATAAAAATAAGCCCCCTTTGCGTCCGGCTCTGCCAGAACTTGTCGTTTTTCGACAGCGGCGTCCATAGATCAGCCGCCTCCGGCATGTTGAAAAGCCGGGGCATCTCTGTGGCTCGCGGAAAGTTAAAACCTTCGGGCATGACGGCGATGATCGTGCGGCGTCTTCGATTAATTGTGATCGGCTTGCCGATGATCTCGGCATCCCCGCCGAATCGCCGCTGCCACAATGCATAGCTGATAATGGCTACGTTATCTTTTCCCCGCTGTTCTTCGTCGGCTAAGAACTGGCGGCCAAGCATCGGTTGGACCCCGAGCAGGGGCAGCAGGTTGACGGATGCTTCAATCCCGCCGATGCGTTCGGGGTCGCCGTCGTCTGATAGGTCGGCGATTTTGGTTTCGAGCGCGGCTATCTGCTCAAAGCAATTCGCGCCTATCCGCCATTCCGACAAATCGGAGTTGGCGGGCGGAAATTCGTGTACGCCGAGTTGATAGGCCGGATTGTCAGTCCAGAGCATGATGAGGCGATCCGGGTCATTGAACGCAAGTGGTCTGAGCAACACGCCATTGATGACGCTGAAGATAGCCGTGTTTGCGCCGATGCCTAAGGCCAGCGTCAAGACAGCAATCAAGCTAAAGCCGAGATTGTGGCGCAGCATGCGCGAGGCATAACGTAAGTCGTGCCAGAGGTCTGCCATTAAACTTCTCCTTTGCGCACCCAGAGTAACCGGTTCATCAGGAACCGCGCGTTCAACCCGTCGCAGTTCGCGCGACAGCCAGTTGTTATCGCTCAATTCCACGAGCGCCGCGCGATATGCTTCTTCTTTGGTTGCGCCGTCGGCTCGCAATTCTGCATAGCGGTCTTCGAGGTGTTGAGAGAGTTCCTCAACTATCTCGGCTTCGCGCGCTGGCTCAAGCTGCAAGGCGGCCAACTGCTGTCTGATCTCTTTTCGCCAATCACGCATTTTCAATCTCAGTAATGCGATTGATCGCGGCAACGAATGATTGCCAGGTGCTACGTTGCGCAGCCAGCACCTTCTTGCCCGCGGGTGTCAGTTTGTAATAGCGCCGTCGCCGCTGTCCGGCTTTTTCCACCCAGCGGCCCTGAATCCAGCCGCGCTTTTCAAGCCTGTACAGCAGCGGATAAAGCGATGCGACGTTGAAGCGCAGCGTCCCGTCTGAACGCGCATCAATCAGTTTGCTGATTTCGTAGCCGTGCCGAGGTCTGAACTCAACCAACGAGAGGATGAGCAATTCGGCACTGCCTTTTTTTAATTCACGGTCGAGCTTTTGCGATAATGTATGTGGCATAGCAATATATTATGTAAAAATACGAGATTGTCAAAGAAAAGTTTCCTCGAAAAAAAACGGTGCGATGCGAAATCGCGGTGACGGAAGGTCGGGCTTGACGTTATTATGCGACTTCGAGCACGATCTTTGGGTATTAAGAAATTTATGAGGCAACCGTTATGGGCATCAAAGGCAACAGAGCCGTCTGGGAAGCTGAAAGCCGAGGCATCGAGTTGATCAATCTCACCATCGGCGACCTGCTTGACCAACGAGCCGAAACAATTCCTGATCAGGAAGCGCTCGTTTACGATTATCCTGAAATCGGCCTCAACCTCAGGTTGAGCTATAGCCAGTACCGCGACGAGGTGAATCGAATTGCAAAAGGACTTATCGCGCTCGGCATCGAAAAAGGCGAGCACGTCGGAGTGTGGGCGACCAACGTGCCGGAGTGGATATTTCTGGAACTGGCTCTCGCAAAAATCGGCGCTGTGCTCGTGACGATTAACACCAACTATCGCGCCAGCGAATTGGATTACGTTCTACGCCAGGGCGACATCACCACGCTGTTCCTGATCGAAGAGTTTCGAGGCAACTCCTACGCGGATTCAATCTATACAATCGTGCCAGAGTTGAACGCAATTGCCGACCCTGTCGTCGAGCGATTGCACAACGCGCGATTGCCTGACTTGAAACGCGTAGCGTTAATCGGCAACCAGCCGCGACCGGGCCTGTTGCTTTATTCGGATGTTGTAAGGCTGGGCGAAAAAGTTTCCGACGAAGCTCTCGCCGAGCGCCAGTCGAGCGTCACTCCTGATGATGTGGTGCAGATGCAATACACGAGCGGCACTACGGGATTTCCAAAAGCTGTGATGCTGAATCATTACGCCCTTGTCAATCAGGCTCATGTTTCTGCGATCATCGGCGACCTCGGACGCGATGAGCGATATGTTACGCCCATGCCGCTTTTTCACGTAGCGGGCTGCGTGGGAGGCGTGATAATAGGGCTTTACATTGGAGGCGTGTTGATTCAGATGATTGCTTTCGACCCGGCCAAACAACTGGAATTGATGGCAAAAGAAAAAGCGACATTCACTTTTGCCGTGCCGACTATGCTGATTGCGATGCTGAATCACCCGCGCTTCATTGCCGGTGAATTCGACCTGTCTTCGCTGCGGTTGATCATGACAGGCGCAACGCCTGTGCCTGTCGTGCTGATAGAACAAGTAAAAGAAAAAATAGGCGCGGATTGCATCATCGTCTTCGGTCAGACCGAATCGAGCGGCACTGTGACAGAGACGTTATTAACCGACAGCTTCGAGTTGAAATCGGCGACGGTCGGCATACCGCATCCACATATGGACATCGAGATTGTGAACCCTGCGACAGGCGAGCCTGTGGAATTCGGCGAATCGGGTGAGTTGCTGGCGCGCGGGTTTCTAGTCATGAAAGGTTACTACAACATGCCTGAGCTGACCGCCGAAGCGATTGATGCAGAGGGTTGGCTGCACACAGGCGACCTTGCGACGATGAACGCGCAAGGGTATGTCAACATAGTCGGGCGCGTGAAAGACATGATCATTCGCGGCGGCGAGAACCTATACCCCGCTGAAATCGAATCGTTTCTCATGCGCCACCCGAAGATCGCCGAAGCTCAGGTGGTCGGAGTCCCTGACGCTTTTATGGGCGAAGAAGCGGCGGCGCTTTTACGGCTCAAATCGGGCGAGACTGCTGACGAAACAGAGATTCGGGAATATTGCCGCGCGAATATAAGCAGGCACAAAATTCCGAAGTACATCAATTTCGTTGATGCTTATCCGCTGACGGCCAGCGGCAAAGTGAAGAAGTTCGAGTTGCGAGCGCAACTTATCAAAGAGCTTGGACTCGAAGAAGCTGCGAAGCTGAGAACAGCTTGAGCAGGTACGCATCGGCGTGAAAGATTTTGTAGTCACAGCCTAATGTTCAGCTCCGTAGGAGCGACCTGTTGATGCGAGGTCGCTCCTACGGAGCTACGGAAAGTTTTCTCTTGCCGGTTCTATAAACAGGTCGCTCCTACGGAGCTATGATTGAATCTTATATCACGGCAACTTTGAGATCAGATGTTCACTAACCCGCTTGCGCTCATTGCGCTCAGTCTGCTGGCTCTGCCGATAATCATTCACGCGCTTGTTCGGTTCAGCGGGCGCAAAATGCTTTTCCCAACGTTGAGATTCTTGCGTCAAACAGAAAGCCAGCGGCTAAGGCTGATTGAAATCAAGCGATGGCCGCTGCTCGTTTTGAGACTTCTGGCAATGGCCCTGTTCGTGTTCGCGATTTCCGGCCCGACATTGATGAAAGCGACTCGCGCGCGCGCCGTGCTGGTGTTGATTGATTCATCATTGAGCATAAACGCGGCGGCAATGAAAGAGCAGGCAACAAGCCGCGCGCGCGAAGCGATTTCTTCTCTTTCCGCTGCAGATTCAGCAGCAGTCGCTCAATTCGATGGCTCTGCGAAACTGCTACAGGATTTCACAAGTGATCGCGTTGCTCTTGAAAACGCCATCGCTTCGTATAGCCCGCGTTTCCAGGCGGCAGACTTCGGCGCGGCGTTGATGTGGGCAAACGAGAAACTGGCCGCGCAGCCCGGAAGCCGCGAGTTGTTTTTTATATCTGACCTGCAATCTTCTAACTTATATTTGCTGGAACCGACTCGACTGAGCGACGTTGATTTGAAAGTTATCCGAATCAACAACGAGCGCCGCGCTAATGCGAGAATTGATTCGATAGCGGTGCAAGCGGCAGGAGAAACGCTCGAAGTAAATTCGACCGCGCTGTTTGATGATGCTGAGCGCACGACGCTTGAGCCAATCAATTTGAAGTTCAATCGAAGCGGCGCAAACAACTCTGCGTCGAACGCTCTTTTCTCCGCAACGATGCTCGGAGACGACCTGCTTGCCGGAGCAGTCAGAACGAACAGAGCAGATGATTTCGACGCGGACGATGTTCGATTCTTTGTCGCACGTTTAGCAGGCGCGGAAAAAGTAATGATCGTTCAACCGCGCTTCGCTTCGACAGATCAAGCGACGTTTATTGAAAAAGCGATACAGGCAAATTCGCCCG
>DATEKX010000837.1:0-6235 GCA_035277165.1 Blastocatellia bacterium
TTTTGGATTGGCTTCCGCGCGCGCAGGCCCCTGCGGGGCGAGTCGCTCGTTGCCAATCCTTTCCAGAGAAAAAAAGTTGATCTGTTGAGGGCGACCGTTTTCTAGAAGCTCGAAATCTTCGGCCTTCAGATTATCAATCACGCGATCCTTGCGATCCGTGACTACTGCTCGGACTTCGATCAAGTCCGCCTTCAAACGCACAGTCTGGTCTTGCTCGGCGGGGTCAGGAGTGGCGGATGATTGCGCGGTCAGAGTCCAGACGAGAAGAAAGCAACAGAGGGGCTTTGTCAAAATTCTCATGCCTACACTTATCCGTTCCGTATAGGATATTCCCATCTGCTGTACATACTGTTTTCACCATAATGTAATGCGATCTGTCAATCGAAGTTTGATGAAACGGCCTGTCGGCGGGATGAACACAGATAATCTCGGATTTCAAATCTCATACCGACGGAGAGCGCCTCTAAACAAAGTGATTCTTACTCTGTTATGCAAGTCGGTATTACACGTGTGTTCATCTGTGGTTTTATAGCTTCTCTACTGTGACCTTCTTTTGGTCTTTTTCGGTTTGCTTTTGCTCGGCTCTTTGCTTCGATTGCGCGAATAACTGGCTTCGGTTTTGCCCGTTGCTGTGACCGAGCCTGAACGCCGCATCAGGGTCGCGTTATCGAAAAAGCGAAAGTAAGGATTACCATAATGCTGGTATGCGCCCCACGTGCGCGCTCCATAAGAAGTGCCAGCCACTTGGCCTCTGGCTTCGCGCATTGCAACGTACATAGGCTCAGGGGATTTGTGCACGTAGCGGCCTTCGTCGCCTTCACTTTTGGAAATGCCGAGCAGGTTGGAGTAGACCGCGACCGCGAACTTGAGCGCTTCGTTATCATCAACAGGCCAGGCTGTGCATACGAAATTTGAAACGCCGCGCTTGAAGAAAGCTTCGGCAAAGCTCGGAGCAAGTCCTGCCGCGCGCATCTCAGCACGATCAGGCGTGATGCCTGATTCGCAGGCATTCGAGAAGACAAACTTCGGAATGCGATCAATCCGATTCAACTCGTTCGCGCTCAGAGTTTTTCTTCCCGTGAATATCCAGCCCGAAGACGGCGGGTCGTTCTCGTCATAGAAGCAATGACCTGCGTAATGCAGCACGTCGTAAGATTGCCGCATCAATTCGCCCAACACCTTAGTGCGCGTCGCGTCGCGCGGCCCAAACATTGTAACCACCTCGACGCGATTTTCCGTCAAGCCCTGGTACACCTCATTGAAGCTCTCGAAGAGTTTAGCCACCTCAGCGCCTTCCATCTGTGCTCCGGGCAGCGGAGCGTCTTCGGCAGGGTCTGCAACCACAAGCACGCGCAGAATCCTGCGCGTTGGTGGCGGCGGCTCTGGCGGCGGCGCGAACTCTGTGCGCAGTTGCCGCGTGAAACCTCTCGACTTGCCTAAAAAGGTTCCATTGTCAGACCCCGATAATTGATCGCTTTGCGCCATCATCTCCCAATGAATGCGAGCCGTCGTAGCATCGAGCATCATCACTATCGGAGCATTTGTGACCAGCAGCGAGCGCAAATCCTCAGGTATCAGGAGCCGCTCCAGGAATCGCCCCTTTTCAAGCTGGTCTGGCTCAACCCTCGCGGCGGCAAGCTCGTCGTTGGCTTCCATCACCAGATCGGGGTCGAGCGGCACTTCGCGCTCAGGGACTGAAGCCGTCTCGGTAATCGCGCCATAGCGATATTTTTTATTCGCCAATTCAACCATGATGCGAATGGGTACGCTGCTATCGGTCGCGCGAGCAGCGCCGCGCTGCGCTTTCCAGTCGCGTATGTTCAACTGCATTCCTTCTTCTCTCAGTTTATCCAGATACGCCTGATCGAGCGCTTTATAACTGATCTTCAACTTGTCCTTGAGTTGTTCTTTTTGCTCCAGTATCGCTTCCTGCATCGGCTCAATTCTGCGTGGATCGAACTCCACAAAAGTGATTCGATTAAGACGCCTCTTGTCATCTTCCGACGATCCCGTGAGAGCGCTGATTAATCCACGCATCCACGCGCTGATTGCGTCCGGGACAGAAAGGTTTCCTTTTCCTGCTCCGATCAGCACGCTGGCCAGATGATGTTTGCCAAGTCGCCCGAGCGACCAGCAAAGCTCGCGCGCCAGGACGGCCAACTCCGGCCCGCCGAAGCGGCCTGCCAATCCCATGCCTGCAATCGCTATGATGCGCTGATTTTTTCCGCTCTTCGCGCGCGGGTCTAACAAAAAGAAGGGCTGTCCCAACTCGCCGCGAATGATGCCGCGCTCCGTGTACTGCGTGATGAGCAAATCGGCTTCGGGCAATTTGCCGTTGGCTTCGGCAATCCTGCCCGGTAGCGCGCGGCTGATGGCTTGATCCAGAGCCTTCACGGCAGCCACCGGCTTCACGCCGACGTAATGGCCCACGGCGATTGCGTCTACGGACTTGCCGGTTGTTTCAAGATCCTCGATCTTGCCGTTTACTAAAGCGATCTCTATACAAGCAGGTTCAAAAGGAATGTCGTTTTCTTGCATTGCGGGTGCCTCTTTTTCGCTATGGCCCAGGAAGCCGCGCACGAGTAGCTGTTCCAACTCGCGCTCGTCGGCGGTCAGGTAAGGATTAAGCTCAGGTCTCACTCCTCTGGTACTGATGCGGCGAGCAATCGCTTCCACTCGCTTTTCGTCTTTGGATTGTTGAGCGACGCTCTCTGCTTCCGCCGCGTTCTTGCTCGCACGGCTTTCGACCAGTGCGGCCCGACTCGTCGGAAACTTGTCGTAGAGCATCGTCGTCGCTCCGGTCTTGAGCAAGTCTTCGAGCGAGTCGAGAACTATTTCGTTCATCGAAAGGTCGCCGTGAGATGTTTCTATATAGTAAGTCTTGACCTGTTTTCCGTCCGGCGTCTTTAGAAAGCCTAATTGATGAGAGACTCGGCCATCGCCTTTGAGCGTCGTCTCGTACCCGTCGCGCGAATCAAGCCTCGACCAGTCCGCGATGTTGCTGTAGGTGATCTGATTGCAGCCTGCGACATAAATCATGCGGTCGAGATCAATCACGTCGCTTAAATTTTTATGGTGATTCAAAGCGTTGTCGAGATGGCGCTGTGACACTTTCAAAGTGCCGTAAGTGTTCGAGTGATAGAGCGGTGCTATCTCTGGCATGACGAGCGGCGAGGGGAGCAACTGGTAAGAACCGACGAACGAATTGAGTATCGTGAGCAGTTCGTTTAGGTTGTGACGGTAGTCTACTTTTTCAAGCAATCTCACGGTCGGCTCAAGCCCTGTGACGACTTGCGGAATATCGAACGAACCGTGATTCGGCGTGCCGAGCATGATGAGCCTGCCGCCTGATTTCCCGTTCGATTTCTTGTCCCACATTGATTCCCAAAGCTCCGGGTAATTTTTGATAAACGTGCGCGCTACGAGTCCGCCCATCGAGTGAGCGACGATATGGACGGGAGTGCCATGATCGAACCATTCGAGGATTTTTGCTCTCAACTCTTTGGCGGCCAGATCAAGGTCTTTGCGCCAATCGTACCAGAAAGTTTGAACCGTCCAATTGGTCGCCAGTTTCAGTTGCAACTCTCCGTAGTAGCGCTTCAGTATGCCAGAGGCGCGCACCTCGTATTTCGGATCGTATTCGAAATAACCGTCAGCGGTCAGTCGCAATTTTTCTATATGGCCCGTGAGGAGGCGCAGCGCTTTTTGCCATATCTGATCGCCTGCGCCTGCGCGGTCAAAGGCTGTTAACTCGCTGCCCATGATTCCGTGTATTACTACTACACGGCCTTCGGGCGCTCTGAGCGCGCGACTGGTGGGGCGCTTCAACGCCAGATTGTGCATGCGCTCGTAGCGCGCATTGCCGAAATGTGCCCTCAGCGCCCGCTCTTCCTGAGCCGTCGGGCGCATCATTATTTGCGCAAACTCTTCTGTGTTTGCCGACTCGACGCGCGGTATAAAGGCCCTTTCATTGAAGGCTTGATCGGTCAGGGCAGCACCTCCTTAATCGGAACACGAAAACTATAAGTTGTTATCGGTTTTTATCGGGAATAGCTTTACTATATATTCCCGCACTTTTACATGACGAAAAGCGCAATTTACATAATGCAGGAAATTTCAAGCGGCCCGGTGAGGAGGCGACCAAAATACCGTTTAACTTTATCACAACTTTTCAAAACCTGATGCCGAAGCCGACGCTGAATTGAAAGTTATGAGTCGTTGCTCCGTTGAAATGCGTTCGAGCTTCTTCTGTGTTCGGCCCGCCGGGGCCGGGAATGATTGTAAGCAAGACCCTACTGCTGTTGAATATCAATGTATCGCCGAAATCAAAACGCACGAAGGATCGACGCGAAGGATAAAGCTCGACTACGCCTCCGAGGTCGAGCGCGAATTCGGTCTTGGCATGTCTGCCGCAATCTGAGAATCGAGCGTTAGGGCAATCCGTGAGCTTGCTGAAGCGCACGATCCCCGGTCTTAGTTTGCCGAAAAGCCCGATTTTTTCATTGCGCACGCCCGCCTTCACTCCGGCCAGTCCTTGAATTTTCTGCCCGCCTTCGCCTTCGCCTTCGTTTTTGCCGGGAAAGAAATTTATTTCGCCTTCCACAGCTATCATTCGAGTCAGGTCATAGCTAACTCGCCCGCCCAGCCCCACATTCGTTTTGTCAAACTTGCGAGGCATTACAATCCTGATCGGGTCGAAAGCCTGAAGGTCGCGAAAACGAATGAGTGAAAACTGCGCGCCCACTTCTATCTTAGGCTCGCTTGATTGCGCTCGCGCGTTGTGGCTGGTGAAAAAAAGAAGAGAGAGCACGGCCAGACCTGAGCAAAGAACATTCTTTCTCATACTATAACTCCGTGTTGTTTGGAATTTGTAAGCTTAGAGTTGGAATGCTCTATGGGAATGCCTCGAAGAGTTATTCTTGCAGCAGAAATTTATTTTGCGTTGAATTCAGATTCGCCCGCGCCTGAATATTCTTTCGGTATCTCGAAGAGCACCGAAGAAACGAGCGCGCCGAAAGCCATCAGATGAAGAACGAATCTGATGGCGTGCGAATATTCCCATTGCCTGCGCCACTCGGCCCAATCTGCGGGTATAGACTGGGCCGTCCATCGGGCTGTCTGTTCATTCACTTCTCTAGTGAACACGAGCCACACCAGAAAGAAAGCGACCGCAATGCAGATTGCCGCAACGGTTGTCAGATGAAAAGCTGGCCGTCGTTTGCGAACCAGAACGGCCAGCACTATGGATGTAATGATCGCTCCAAGCTCGATGGGAGCGCCGATTATCGCAAAGTAGGCGTACAGATTATGTTGGAACGTCAACCATAGCTGCCCGTCTACGTTCATCTTCATCGGCATCTCTAATGTGTGACCGAGAGACATTCCCATTAACAACGCCGTAAGCGTTATTGTGATAAAGCGCCAGACTCTTAGACGCATAATCGCCTCGCATCGCTCAGATCGCAGTGCGAACTGCGCGCCTTACAACTTCAGTCGTCAACCCATAAACAAAGTGTGATGCGAGCGAATACGCATGTTTGGAAAGCGGATACTGAGTCGGAGATTTTGACAGGCCGAGCAGCGGCACAGTAACTTCGTCGGCCAGAAACCACACGGCTGTCGCAAATGGCATGCCTGCTCCGACTGTAACATCGGGCACAAACTCGGCCATTGCTCCATACACGCCTCCCGTAGCCGCGCCGAATGCGTAATGCATAGCCGGGCCTGCGACCTCTTTTTCGCTCTTAGTCAACTCGTGCCCGAACACCTCTTCCGAAAGAGCATCGGCAGCCCTCACGGTTGCAGGCGTTTCATCGTCGCTTGATTTCTGGCCAGCTTTTTCATCTTCGGTCGCCTCGCTCCAAAGAGCTTGAAACTGGTTCATAGTCCACGATGCGACAAGGCCCGCAACTAGACCTGCCGCAAGCCCTTTCCAGGGGTTGCTTTCACGCCGCTCGCGCGGCCATAAGTTTTCCAGCATGATTTGCCCTCATTACTTGCTCGAAAGATAAGTTGATATGAGATGGCTCACGGAAGGCCCACTATTAAATATATTCCGGCGAAGAGATCGGTTTTTGCAAGAGTGATTCAATCAACGGTAACCTTGCAACTGCTCTCGAAGGTTGTCAATTCGCTGTCTGTTCTACTAAAATTCGAGTTTCTCATCTTACCAGGATTTCTCGCCTACAGCGGCGAGCTTGGAGCAATACTTTCGGAGGCTATTAAACGTTATGTT
>DATEKX010000838.1:0-6739 GCA_035277165.1 Blastocatellia bacterium
CAGTTAAATCAATCGCAAAGAATCAAAGAGCGATTCTGGTATCCGATGACGATTGCGACTCTCAACGAAAGCCCTGAAATAGCTTCGGCTGAAATGATGAAAGTGGTTTTGAAAGAAGCATTCGCCCGTAACCGCAAAAGCACGAGCATTGGCATAGCTCGCGTAGGATTGAGCGACCTTTACACAACAGGCGCGAGCGCATTTATCGAAGCTCACAATGGCGAGGTGCGAACAAACGCGCAGGTGAATCGCTTTGTGGTCGAGCGCGACAAAGTTGCGGCAGTTGAATTGAAGGACGGGGAAACAATCGCGGCTGATTATTTCATCAGCGCCGTTACGCACTCGGCTTTTTTGCAAATGATTCCTTACGAGCTTCGAGCGCGCGAGTTCCGCGCGCTCACTTCGCTCTCTTCATCGCCGATAGTTTCGATCAATCTCTGGTTTGACCGCCAGATCATAGACCGTGAATTCGTCGGGCTGATTGGCACGCGCAGCCAGTGGATTTTCAACAAAGATTTGATCGTGAAACCTGCCGGACAAGCGAATCAAATTGCTGTTATCATCAGCGCCGCGCGTGATTTCGTTGACTGGACGAAAGACCAGATGGTCGAGATGGCGCTCAAGGAGTTGAATGAACTATTGCCAGAGAGTCGTTCTGCAAAGTTGATCCACTGTCGCATCGTAAAAGAACGTGAAGCGACGCTTTCACACACTCTTGAGTCTGACTATACAAGGCCCGGTGCTCGCACTCCGCTTTCAAATTTAATTCTCGCAGGCGATTGGACGGCGACAGGGCTTCCGGCCACGATTGAAAGCGCGGTCATCAGCGGAGAAACCGCCGCTCGGATTGTCGTAGAAAGATGAGATGAAATCGCTTCCGGCGAATGGAGCGCGTGAGAGGTTGCGTTTCAAGTGAAAGAGGCTTGAGCACAGTAAATGCTCAAGCCTCTCTTTCAAGATCAGATTCCAAATATCTGCATGAATACCTTGCGCTGATTAGGCCCGTCGAACTCCGCAAGGATCACGCTCTGCCACTGACCCAGAACGGCGCTGCCCTGCGCAATCGGTACTGAAAGACTGTGGCCGACAACGACGTTGCGAAGATGCGAATCCGCATTGTGGCGGTCGCAGTCGGAGTATTCCGGGTCGTTGTGCTTGTAATAAGTCTCTCGCGGCACTATATGCTCGATCATTGTTTTCACATCCACGAGCAGCGCATCCTGCCATTCATTCATCAAGATGCCCGCCGTCGTGTGCAATGACGACACTTGCGCGTAACCGTCCTGAATGCCTGTGGCTTCGATAAACGCTCGCAACTCGCCGGTCAGGTTTATAAGCTCTGACCGCTCGTTTGTTTTCACGGTTATCGTTTTTGAAAACACCTTCATGGTTCCCTGGTTGGTGTGGTAATCCAGGGTCGCAGTCCCTTGATCAGGGGTCTTGATTGCTTCCATTCTTCATCTCCTCCAAAGTATTCGGCATCAACCTTCAATTATCCCCAGTCTAACTTGCGCGAACTACAATGGCAAATTAACCGCGACTGCATGAAGAGTTAAGTATATTACCTTACAAAGCCCATCTTGAATAGCTCGAAATCGCGTCTATTGCAAGATGGAAATTACTATCAGCATTGCTCCTATTATCGCTCGTCATTCGTTTAATAACTGAGTAATTTCGGCCTCGAATTCTTCTTTTTTCGCGATGCCGACGTGCGTGAATCGAATGCGGCCCTGTTTGTCTACCAGCAGAGTGACGGGTAGTTTTTCGCCGTCAACCTTTAACGCATCAGACGCCGCTTTATCACCGAGCGCTACCCGATAATTCATCGGGTTATCTTTAAGGAACGGCTTTACTTTTGCCGCGCCTTCTTCATCAAGTGAAACTCCGATAATTTCGAGACCGCGCGACTTGTAATCTTTGTCGAACTGGTTGAACCACGGAATTTCCGCTTTGCACGGCACGCACCACGTAGCCCAGAAATTAATCAGCGTAACTTTTCCGCGAAGCGAATCGGTCGAAAGCGTGCCGCCTTTGAGCAAGCTCAGGTTTACAGAAGGCATAACTGCTGTTGTTGAACCAGCCGATGTCGCATCAGTAGCAGGGCCTTTACCATCAGTCGCATTCTTAGCAAGCGTCTGCGTGTTTGAGCCTGGAATAAATTCAACCTTCTTCAACCTGGCGAGAAACAGATTCGGCTTCTCGAATCCTTCAAGTCGAAGGTCGGCGCGTTCGCGGCCCGCCGGGTCGAGGAAGATTATTGTCGGAACTCCGCGTATGCCAAATTTCGCTTTTGCGCGTCCGGCTTCAGAGTTGGCATCGTTGCTTGTCAGATCAAGCTTCAGTCTGACGAACCTCTCAGATTCCTGTTTAACGTTCGCATCTGTGAATGTCACGTGATCAAGCTCTTTGCACGGGATGCACCAGTCGGCGTATGTATCAATTATCACGCCTCGCCCTTCCCGCTCGGCTGTTCTCAGAGCTTGTTCGCTGTAAGGCTGCCACTCTATCTCGGCTTCGATCTTTTTAGGCAAGGCCATCATCACCGCGACGACAGCCGCGCCAATTCCAATCGCGCGCAGCGCCCACGCAAACTGCTTCGGCTTTGTCTTTCCCGATTCGTAAAACAGAAGGTAAAGGGCCGAGATCGCGAAGAAAGCGATGAAGATGTAATTGACGTAGTTGCCCATCAGCGGCATTAAAAAATAAAGCGCCATGCCGATCAACACCAGTCCGAAGACTTTGCGAATCGTCACCATCCAAAGCCCCGAGCGCGGCATCGCTTTGATCGAGCCGGAAAATGTGCCGAGTATCAGGTAAGGCAATCCCAAACCGAGCGCGAGCACAAAGAAAAGCATGAAGCCGTAAGCGGCGCTGCCTTTGGTGCCGACGTGTACGAGCAAGCCCAGAACGAAAGGCCCTATGCACGGAGCCGCTACGATGCCCATGGTCAGTCCCATCACAAATGCGCCGAACACGCCGCTCGTTGATTGAGTGCTGCTGTTGGCGAGACGGTTCACGGATTCAGGCAGCTTGAATTCGTAAACGCCGAACATCGAAAGCGAAAGCGCGATCATTATCGCAGCAAGCGCGATCAGCACTACGGGGCTTTGCAGCGCAGCGCCGAACAACCCGCCTGATTTTGCCGCGACCACGCCGAGCGCCGAATAAGTTATCGCCATTCCGATCACATACATCGAAGCCATTGCGAATGTGCGACTCAGCTTTGATGCGCTCTGATTGACGAAGAAGCCAATCGTGATAGGAATGATCGGATAGACGCACGGCGTTAAATTGAGCGCCAGCCCCGCCAGAAAAACGCCGACAAGGATTGATAGTATGTTTCCCTTTTCAAGCAGGTTGGAAATCGAATCGCTTCCGCCGCTGCCCGAACTGTACTCGATCAACTCAGCGGAAAACATGTTGGCGTTTGTCTCTTTTACAGCCTGACCTGCGGCGATTATATTGACGGGAATCTCTACAGCGAGATCGGACGGCGCAAGACACGTCTTGTCATCGCATGCCTGAACAGTGACCCGCGCGCGAATCGAAGACCTGCCGAGATTAAGCGCGTTATCCGCCTCGGCCTCTGCCACAATATAAATAGTTCCGTCGTGAACGGCGTAGTCTTTGCCTTCTGAAAACTCGAACTTCTCAAACTTAGGCGCGGGATACTTTGGCTGGTTGATGCGAATTCCGGCGGGCGGCTCGAACGCGGCCTCTGTAGCAATCAGCCCGACCTCGGACGGAACATGCGCTTGAATGTGATAGCCCTGGGCGATCTCAACCGCGATGGCGACCTTGAATTTATCTCCCGGACGCACGCCGTCAACAGAGAGATAACCTCGCGCTTTCACTTCGCTGTCGCTCTGCGCAAATGCCGCGAGCGCAAAACAACTCAGGATTATCAATATCAATGCGAGATGCGCAATGAATCTTCTTTTCATAGGAGCCTTGTAATCAGAATTCATCTCTTTCTGACGTCTTGAACCATTTCAGAAGTCACGTCATTCAACGCTATGATCTTTCCGCCGTTCGTTGCGACAAAAGCTTCTGCGTCGGTTCGCTTATTGAATACCAAAAAATCCGGCCCCATCGGGCCTTCCACTTTACTCTTATAAACGAGTTTCGCCTCCTGCCCGTCAATCTGATCTCTGGTCTTATAGTCCTTCAACAAAATCTTAGTAATGTTCGCGCGATCTTTCTGCGCGGCTGTGACTTTGTACTTGTCAGGCGCGGTATAGAAAGCCAGCATATCGCCCGGCGATTCAAACATCAACTTCGTCCCGTCAGAATAATGAATCTCCGTAGCCCATTCGTCGCCTGCTTGAACTCTCATGTGACAGACAGGACAATATCCCGATTTTGCATCTGCCCTGATAGGCGCGTCTTTGTCTGGACTGCAAGACTGAAAGCAAAAAGCAAAAGGCAAAAGACAAAAGGCAAGAAGGAAAAACGCTCCTCGCTTTGCGCTGAACAACTCTTTGCTAATCACTCGATCCAACCTCCGCCTACTACTGCATCGCCGTCGTAAAACACAGTCGCCTGACCCGGCGTGATAGCAGCTTGCGCTTCGTCAAATTCCACGCGGACACGATTCGTGGCAATCGGAGTTATAGTCGCAGCGGCTTCAGGCGAGCGATAACGTATGCGCGCATGCGCGCGGACAGGCTCATCAGGCGGCGCTATGGCCAGCCAGTTCACGCCCGCAGCAACAAATGATTTGCTGTACAACTCGCTGCGCTTTCCGACGACCAGTTGATTGCGCGGCACATCAATCTTCACCACGTAAAGAGGGTCTGAAGAGGCGATGCCGATGCCGCGACGTTGGCCTACGGTGTAGCGGTGCAGCCCGCCGTGCTCGCCTACGACGCTGCCGTCAGTCGTAGCTATTTCGCCGCCCGCAAGCGCGCCTTGCTTTTCTGCTGATTCGCCCATTTCGAATCGCGCATAGTCTTCAACGAAGCGCGCATAGTTGCCATCGGGAACGAAACAAATTTCCTGACTTTCAGGCTTCTCGGCAGTTTCAAGTCCGAGCCGTCGCGCCGCCTCGCGCACTTCCGTCTTAGTCATATGTCCCAGCGGAAAGACTGCGCGCGCGAGTTGCTTTTGAGTCATCTCGAAAAGAAAGTAAGACTGATCCTTTGAAAGATCGAGTCCCTTCCTCAAGATATATCGCTCGCGTTGTTCATTATATTCCACGCGAGCGTAATGGCCCGTGGCTACCTGCTCGGCTCCGACCTGGCGCGCGACCGAAACCAGTTTAGCGAATTTCAATTTCGTGTTGCACGATACGCAAGGTATCGGCGTGCGGCCCGCCAGATAATCTTCTACGAACGGGCGCACGACTGCGCGCTCGAATTCTTCTTCGAGGTTGAGAACGTAGAAAGGAAATCCCAGATCTGCGGCTACTGCGCGAGCGTCGTAAACGTCATCGAGCGAACAACATCTGGAAGGCTGCGGTTCGCCGTCAGGCCCAAGCCGTCGCCTTTGATTCCACAATTGCATTGTGAAGCCGACTATCTGGTGGCCTTGATCTTTAAGTATCGCGGCTGCGACCGAGCTATCAACGCCGCCGCTCATTGCTACTGCTACAGTCATCGTTTAATCATCCATCTTGGCTCGCGCGCTGGCCGGATGCTATCATGCTTATTTCTAAACGTGCATAGTCAGGCGCACAAGTCTGTTTCAAAGCCTAGAATTATACACGAGCGATCAGTGAACATCCAAATTAGCCATTTTAAGTAAGGTGACGATGACAGCCAATCAAGAGACCGTAGAGCAAGCCATAGAGAAATATTCAATCGCGCGCGAGCCATACTATCTGGCCGTCGGAAAAGAAATAGAGCTATTCGAGGCGGCTTATAAAGCAAAACTTCCCGTAATGCTGAAAGGCCCGACGGGTTGCGGCAAGACGCGGTTCATCGAATACATGGCCTGGAGGCTTTCGCGCCCGCTTATCACGGTCGCCTGCCACGAAGACCTTTCATCAACCGACCTTGTGGGGCGTTTTCTATTGGAAGGCGATGAAACGGTCTGGCACGACGGCCCGCTCACGACCGGAGTCAAGCACGGCGCTATCTGTTATCTGGACGAAGTAGTCGAGGCGCGCAAAGACACCATAGTTTTGATTCACCCTCTGACCGACGACCGCAGGATATTGCCTGTCGAAAAGCGCGGAACCATTCTGCAAGCGCCCGACGAATTCCTGCTCGTAGTTTCCTACAATCCCGGTTATCAAAGCGTGCTGAAAGACCTGAAACAGTCAACGCGCCAGCGATTCGTTGCATTGGAATTTGACTACCCGCCCGCACAGCTTGAAGCGGCGATCTTGATGCACGAAGGCAAAGTTGACGAGCAGACGGCGCGCGATCTTGTAGTGATAGGCGAGAAGGTTCGCAACTTGAAGGGGCACGGGCTTGAAGAAGGCGTATCAACTCGCTTGCTGGTTTACGCAGCGCAACTTGTCAGCAGCGGCATCCACCCACACACGGCTTGCGAAGTGGCAATCACAAATCCAATTACAGATGACCGCGAGCTACAGCGCAGCATCCGCGAGATCGTGACGACGGTTATTTAATCAAGCCGAAGGGTTGAAAGTCGAAAGTAAGTTAAGCTTCTGATTTGTGGCGGGCGAGCCATATGGCTCGTACCTCTTCAACTATATTACGCCCTTCCCTTATGGCTTCTATATATTCGTCAAAGTCTATTGAGTGCACAATAGAGCTATCATAGGCCACTT
>DATEKX010000839.1:0-6277 GCA_035277165.1 Blastocatellia bacterium
TGTCTTTCAGAAAATGATTGAAGAAAATCAGCTCGATGTTCTGGCGATAGAACTCCGAGGTCTTCGAGCCGAACCGAATATTGCCGAGCGCGTCGCCATCCGCACGCGACCAGCCGCCGTGAAACCACGGCCCCATCACCAGAATGTTATATGCGTTCGGGTTGTTCTTTTCGACAGCTTGGTAAATCTTGAGCGCGCCTTGCAAATCTTCGGCGTCGAACCAGCCGCCGACCGTCATCACTGCCGGTCGAACGTGCGAGAGGTGCTGCGGCACGTTTTGCGCCTGCCAGTATTCATCATAAACGCCGTGCGTCATCCATTCATTCCAGATGCGAATCTCGTCGTGCAGATACTTTTTGTTGGCGTTGGCGAGCGGCCCCATCTCAAGAAAGAACTTGTAGCCGTCGGGCGTGCCGTGATTGAAGCCGGTTGAAAAGCTTGAGGTCGGGCCTTTGCGCGGCTTGCCGAAGCCTGAGATGAAGTTGAAAGCGTGAGGCAGAAATAACGCGCCGTTATGATGCATGTCATCGCCCAGAAAATTGTCCGCCATCGGCGCTTGCGGCGAGACTGCTTTCAAAGCCGGGTGCGCGTCAATCATTCCCTGCGCCGTGTAGAAGCCGGGAAACGAGATGCCCCACATCCCGACTCGCCCGTTATTATTCGGGATGTTTTTGACCAGCCATTCAATCGTGTCGTAGGTGTCTGTCGTTTCATCAACGTCCTTAGGCGAAGACTTCTTCGGTTTGTAAGGGGTCATCCATTTGAAATCGCCTTCGCTCATCATCCGCCCACGCACGTCCTGATAGACGATGATGTATTTCTCTTTTTGAAACAGCAATGAAGGGCCTATCGCAGTCTTATACTCGTCAGCCCCGTAAGGCGAGACGCTGTAGGGCGTGCGACAGAGCAGTATCGGATATTTTTGCGAACTGTCTTTGGGCTGATAGATGGAAGTGAAAAGTTTCGCGCCGTCGCGCATCGTGATTTGCGTTTCCATCTTCGTGTAATCGGCTTTGACTGCATCAGCATCTTGCGCCGAGATCAGTCCTATGGAGCCGATGGCAATAATCAATGCCATAACAGATGCGAAACGCAGAATAAATGTGTTGTATGATTTCATGACCGCTCTCCTCTATTTTGTCCCATCCGCTTTGTTAGCAGTGCGAGCTTTCCGCTGCAAGTCGCGCAGCGCGCGAAAGCCTATGCGCTTGACGTTTTGCGATTCCAGAATCTGGCGAACCTCTTCATCTTTCGTAAACAGGCGATACTCTTCGGCGCGATCTTTCCACGAATTAGTTATATGCGCTATCTCGTCGCCCGCAACCGATGCGTGAATAAATAGCTCTGTTACGCCCGGCTTCAAATCGCGCAGCATTCGTTTCCAGTAATCGTTCATTGATTCGCCGTTTTTGCGCCCGCCCAAAATCAGGTAATCGGGATAGACTATGCCGTCGCCGTCCAACTGCGCGCGCTGCCCGCCGCCGCCTGCGGCAGCCAGCGTTTCCTGCGATCCCATTCTGAGCGGCAGGTCGAATTCTTTTGCGAGCTTTCGATAGACCTGAAAATAGGCTTCATTGTATTGCAGCGTGCCCATGTGCGAATCCAGGTGAGTCACATCTATTCCTGCCGCAATCGCTTTTTTGATTTGCGCTCGCGCTTCGATGTAAGCCTGCTCAGGCGTAGCGTTTTTGTAGACACTCGCGATGTCGGGCCACAGATACCCTTGCGGGTCCACTAGTCCCGGCACTTCGGTTTTCGATGCGACAGGCCCCCACTTGTAGGTCTTCCATTCCGACGTGTGCGTCAGGTGCAGGCCGAAATCGGAGTTCGGATGCGATTTCGCATAACTGGCTATCTCAGGAAACCACGGGCCGGGAACTATGATGGTCGAAGAAGTCGCAAGCCCATTCTCCATCGCGTCTATGACTGCCGCATTCGCCGCGTGGCTGTTGCCTACGTCGTCAACATTGACGATCAATATCTTGTCCGTCGCTTTGAAACCCAGCGCTGTGGCAAGCGCGGGCCGTGTGGCTTGAGATGCTGACGACTGTTGAGCGACTGACAAAGATGACAAGACAAACAGCAGAAGCAAGCAGCTTCTTATTTTCATAGCTGAATCTCCGGTGATGGCTAAAAGGATTTGAAACGAATTCTCAGGCTTTCATTGGTCGCAGAACTCAGAGCCGCCAGGGTTTTCTGTTTCTGCGATCAAGCCTTCCATGTGCTGCCGCGCTTTCCATGCCCCTGTGCGCGTGGCGACTTCTATGCCCTCGGCCCACGCGCTGCGCGCTTCGTCGCGCTTCCCCTCGTTCATCAACGCCGTGCCCAACATTTGATACGCGGCGGTGTAATTCGGATTCAATCGCACGACGTTTTGTAACGCGCCTGCTGCATCGTTCCAGCGTTCGAGTTTAGAGTATTCGCTCGCCAACCCGTACCAGATCATCGCATCATCGGGCTGATCTCGAAGCATGGTTTCAAACACTTCGATTCTTGATTGTGACATTTATTCGACTGCCGCCCTTCAAGGTTTTTTAACAGGACGCTTCCCCGTAGCGCGCCTTTGCGTCGGTTTCTTTTTAGTAGTCGCCTTAGCCGGTGTCGAAGCCGCCGGTTGCGGCTTTGAATTAACCAGTTCTGCGGCAACCGTTTGCGGAATTCTGGCTCGCAATTGCGCTTCGTTGCCTTGCGTGGTGATTTGCAGAGCCTCCATCAATCCTTTGAGGTTTTTATCCTTCGTGCTGCCGCCAAGCGAATGAAGACCCATCTGCGCCAGTCCCGTCAGGGTTCGCGCGTGTTCTTCTGACCCTGTCCGAATGGTCAGAAGCAGAGTCAAGTCCGTGCTCTCCATGCCGACCGACAGGTAAACCTGATCTATGCCTGAGATGAGCTTGTTCATTTCGTCATTTCCGCTCATCTCTTTCGGAAGCAGCCCGCTCAGCAATCCGGGCGGAATGATTGCTGCGATGCTGAACAAAGAATTGGGGTCTCGCGTCGCGAGCGCAGTTAGTTCAGGCTTGATGCCCCCCTGCCCGCTCTGCGCGTCAATTCCGGCTTTCAAATAACTAAGACTGCCGACGGCAATAGTCCCTCCGTCGAGCGCAGTCACCGTGACTTCGGACACTTTGACAGGCAAAGGGTTGTTGTCTTTGCCGTCGCTCGACTTAAACATTTCGCCCATATTCAACGTGGTCAGCGTCTTCGACCCGTATTTCTCTTCCTGATACTTTCCCTTCAAAGCTATTCGCATCAGAGACAGCAAAGCATCGGCATTGAAAGAGCCGCGCACGATAAAAAGAAACTCAGGAGCCATCGAGCCTGATGCTGATTTGCCAACCCGCATCGTCAGTACTGCATTATCGATATTGTATAGATCAACGCCTGCTGATTGTTTGAGTTTATCTATGCCAGCCTTCATCTCTGCCAGTTGCTTTTCGGGCAGAACGCGAGGCAGCACATCGCTCAGTATGCGCCGCAGATTAAAATAAGCAATCGCATCTGATTCCGGCAGGTTAGAAAAAGCAGACGAAGAAGTTTGCGCGAATGTGGAAGCGCATAAAACCACAGCCGCAATTATGCACGCGAAGAATCGAATACAGGCGACCTTTTTCATAACTCTAATCCATCCTTTCATGATAGGAGGGCTGATTGAATCACGTTGTTAAAAATACGCCGAAGATATGAACAGCACAAGGAAATGATGAACGATGAATGATGAATAAAGAAAGGCTTTGAATTAATTCATCGTTCATCGTTCTCTTCAAGTGTAAATTTCAGGCCGCAGCCCCGTCGCTTGCTCGTAACGGGAAGCGACTCGCAGTTTGAACGCTTCGACGCAGTTTGCTTCGACGATGCTGATCGCGCAGCCGCCAAAGCCTCCGCCCGTCATTCGCGCTCCATAAACACCTTCGGTTGCCGAGGCAAGCTCGACCGCTATGTCCAATTCCCTGCAGCTCACTTCGTAATCATCACGCAAACTGGCGTGCGATGCGCGCATAAGTTGGCCCAGACTCAGCAGGTCGCCGCCTTCGAGCGCGTCGGCAGCCTTTATCACGCGAGCGTTTTCGCTCGTGACGTGGCGGCATCTTTTGTAAATCAGTTCGGGCATGCCTTGGCCGAACCGCTCCAACTCGTCAAGCGTCACATCACGCAGCGCGCGAATGTGCGGCAGAAATTTCACAAGGTATTGAACGCCCGCTTCGCATTCGGCGCGGCGCGTATTGTACTCGCTGCTTGCAAGCTCGTGTTTGACCATCGTGTTCAAGATGACGAGTCGCGCACTCGAAGGCAAAGGAATCAGCCGATGATCCAACGTGCGGCAATCGAGCAGAAGCCCGTAACCTACGCGACCGTTGCACGCGACGAACTGATCCATTATGCCGACCCGCGCGCCGACAAATTCATTTTCGGCCTGCTGGCATAGTCTTGCCAGTTTCACCCCGTCAATTTTTAGATTCGCCCCGTCAAGCAATGCAAGCGCAATTGCGACTTCAATCGCGGCGGATGAACTGAGGCCCGCTCCAACAGGCACTTCGCTTCGCAACAGCAGGTCGGCTCCGCGCAAACGACAGCCTGCCTGTTCAAGCGCGATGGCAACCCCGCGCGCGTAATCGCTCCAGTGACCGCGTGGGCGCGGCGATGTTTCATCAAGGTCGAACTCGCATGTTTCAGAAAGATTTTCTGAGTGGATGCGAAGCCTGCGATCTTTGCGCACTGCCATAGCGACCGATGCATAAAGATCAATCGCCGCAGGCATGACGAAGCCATCGTTGTAGTCCGTGTGTTCGCCTATTAGATTGACTCGGCCCGGCGCTCGGAAAACGCGCGCATCCGTGCCATAAAGATCAAAGAATGCTTCTTTCAAATCCTGTGTCTTTGTCATCTCGGTAGTACTACTGACATTGAAACGACAAAGAAGCCAGAGCGCAAGAGCACGCTGGTTTTCAAGGAAGGCGAGCTTGAAAACGATGCCGGTTGTGATAAAATTCGGCCCCTCCGTCTCAAGATGAGTAGGAAGTGAAATGAAACGCTGCCCTTTCTGTAACCGAGAGTTCAAAGATAGTTTGATTCATTGTGTCATTGATGGGCACAAGCTCGAATCCGACGACGCTCGACCGCTTTCAGACATACTTAACACAGAAGCCCCTATCGAAATTGAGCGTGCTGCGCGTATCGCCATCGCTTTATGCGATGTATTGGAAGACTTGCATCGCGCAGGCCGGATAATAGGCGGCCTGCGCCCGCAACAGATATTGATAGATGATGGCAGCCGGTCTCCTGTCGTAAGGATCATCGAAGAGAAATCATCTGCAAAGCAGAAGGCACAACCGTTGCCAGCGTCTTATCTGTCGCCCGAAGCAGCGCAGCGGCAGGAGCTTGATAAGACATCGGATGTCTACAGCGTCGGAACCATTCTTTATGAGATGCTGACGGGCCAACTGCCTTTTAAAGCCTCGTCGCCAGCCGCGCTCATCGTCAAACAGCTACTTGAACGCCCGCACAGCCTGCGCGACCTGCGGCCCGAGATTTCAGACAAGCTTCAAGAAGTCGTTCTGCGCGCGATTGAAAAGGAACGTTCTGCTCGGCAGCAATCCGTTCGACAGTTGAAGCAGGAGCTTGAAGACGCCGCGTCCAGCGCATCAATAAAATCAAGTCTGCCGGTGACAGGCAGCCTTGAAGCTGCGCCGCCTCTTCTTTCCTCGCCGCCTGTTCCTGAGGCGATGCCTGAATCGCAACCTATGATGGCTCCTGCGCCGCTGGCTGCGCCCAGCTATGCGACCACTGTCCCGAAAATGGCTGCCGCAGCGCCTTCAAAAGCTCATTCAAAAAAAATGCTCCCGTTTGTTCTAATCGGGCTGGTTTTAGCAGCGGCAGTAGCAGCCTTCGTTGTGCTTAAAAGCAACCAGACCGAAACGAAGTCCCCAATCAACAGCTCCACTAAGGAAGGGCCTCGGCAATTACCCGGCGCGACTCCTCCGCCAAGCCCGACCGGGCCTCGCCCAAATAATTCAAGCAACACTACTGCGCCTCCCGCGACTTCACAGGCTCCTCAAGAGGACGCAAATCCAATCTTCTGGATTGTTGTTGGAATAGTTCTGGCAGGCGCGGCGGGCGCAACAACTCTATTTATTCTGCGCCGCAAATCGGCGGCGGCTAGAAACAGATTCCAGCCTGCGCAAGCGCCGCCTGCTCCCTGGCTGCCTTCCTTTCCAACTCCGCAATCCTGGCAACGAGCAAACAATGACACAGCCGAAACAGTCAAGACTCCCGTGCACGA
>DATEKX010000840.1:0-4044 GCA_035277165.1 Blastocatellia bacterium
AGCTCTCCTGAGCGAAACACTCATCCTCGAACTGCTCCAGATCGTCTTCCGGCAATTCTTCCAGCAGGTAAGCAATGATACGTTCGTCAGTCATCATTTAGCGCAATCACGACTCTGTAAGAGATATCTCAAGCTCAATTGCTGACACTCTCATAATATATGATCCAAATATCGGGTTTGTTGCACATCAGATGACATTTTAAACCTTATTTCGATAACTTCTTAACACAATCCGTCAATTTATTACGCAACCGCGTTACCTTAATCCTAAGGGCCAGCACAGTCACCTGCATCGTTTCGGCTAACTGGCGACGATGTTCTGCGCGTGCCTGATCGGGTGTTTTATAGCAGTATTCTGCGAGCAACAGTTGCTCTTCAACAGAAAGATGTTCAAAACAAGGCTTCAATATGCTGTAGATTCTTTCGACTTGCTCAGAGGAATAATTATTAATGGCTTCGATAAACTGTTGAAAAGCTGAATTTTCGCGGCGCAGGCGGCGTAATCTTTCTTTGATAATGTTGCGGGCGATCCCTATGCAGTATCTATCCACATCGGGCACAATCGCACCGGCATTGATTTTCAATACCGCCCGGTCGATGGTTTCATCTGCGGCATTCTCAGGGTCGGAAAGGCCTTTCGTGTCGAAAAAGCCAATCAGTTTCTTAAGCAGACCTGTATAGCGGCGGCCTGCTTCTTCAGTATCCGGCGAGAGAAGTTCCAAAAACCGGGCAAAGATCTCTGGGTTCACATTTTACCTGTTCTTTGATTTATTCCGATGAGAAGCTGTCATCCCCTGCATAAGCTCGATGCGCCAAATCGAGAGGATACGATAAGAAGCCTGGCTAATCAAACAACTAATCATCATTGGAATAATTCCGTCCTTTGACGGAAGCAAAAAAGACCTCGAAGCCTCGATATGTTGTATATTTATTATCTAGTAGTATCTGCTTGAAACATATGATATTGTTACATCGCAAGTTCGGAAGGACGCACGGTTGCAGCCCCTGATCATCAAAAAATAAAAGCTGTGAAGCAGGCTCTCATAGCTCGCTTCAAGCTCGAAGTTTTCCGCAAGGCGTGGCGCACGGCGATTAGGACAGGCAGATTCCCAATCGGACGATCACATTAGACAGGAAGGTTTCAGTCTATGACGGTAGCGCGAATCCCCATTTCCAAATTCATTTGCATACTTATCACTCTTACGCTTACATCCTCGCTCGCGTTAGCCGCGCCAGCAGGTCGCAGTTCAAAATCACGTAAAGCCAGCGCGCACTCTGCGAAAAAAAGCAGCAAGAGCAAAGCAAAAGCGCGTGGCTCAAAGGCAACCGCTCGCGCTCGATCCGGCAAAGCCAGCCGAGTGGCGAAAAGGTCTGAGCGTGGTCGCGGACGGCGAGTCGTCTATGCGCGCGGTCGCGGGCGCTACAAAGGCGGGCGTTATCGCAAACACTATGTCGTCAGCCGACCTGCTTCCAGTCATGGCTCAGGCGTTCATAAATTTCTTGCCGATGCATGGACAAGAGAGCAAGGGACTGCCGACACAAACGCCGCCGCTTCGCAGGAATTGAGCACGCCTTCGCTCACCGCCGTAGGACCCGATTCGTCACACGCGGTCACGGGCGAAAGCGCAGCCTCACTGGCCAATGATGTAGCAAAACCCAAACAACTCGATCCTGCGCAAACAACCGAAGAATTACCGTTGAATCCGCTCGTCGCCGCTTACACGGAAAGCCTCGCGGCTCGCGGTTTCGCAGCCGACAATCAGGGATTCATCGTAACTACTTTGAGAGGCGAAGTGCTCGCCGAGCATAACGCGGATAAACTTTTCAATCCCGCTTCGGTCACCAAGATAGCGACTTCGCTGACAGCAATTTCTCGGCTCGGGCCGGATTTCAAGTTCCGCACATCGCTATACACAGACGGCGCGCTCGATCAATCAACGGGCATCCTGCGCGGCTCACTGTATGTAATAGGAAGCGGCGACCCGGCTTTCTTTTATGAAAACGCGATGATGATTGCCGACAAGCTCAATCGCGCGGGCATACGTGAAGTCGAAGGCGATCTTATAGTGCTCGGCCACTTCTATTTCAATTTTTCAACCTCGCTCGAAAATTCTGCAAAGGCTCTGCGCAACGTGCTGTCGTCTGACACGTGGAGCGCTGCGGCAAAGTCTGCTTATCCGCGTTTTCTGTCAATGCGCGCCGCCGAAGATACAAACGCGCAACAATCAGGCGCGCAACTCGCTCCGATCTCTCCAGGCCTTCCATCGCTGAGGATCGCGGGCAAGACCATCACAAGCTCGACCGTCAACACAACATCCTTGACTCCTCTTGCTGTTCACACTTCTCTTCCGCTTCTGCGAGTCCTCAAAGGTCTGAACGATTTCTCGAACAACTGGATGGCTACAGTCATCGGAGATTTGGTTGGCGGCACCGATGCAGTAGAGCGATTCCTGAAGATGGAAGTCGGATTCAAAGAAGATGAAGTTCAATTTGCGACTCCTTCGGGATTGGGAGCGAATTACATTTCGCCGCGCGGCACCATCTCGATGCTGAGAAAGCTGATCACCTACCTCGACGGGAAAGGGCTTCAACTTGAAAACATCCTGCCAGTCGCAGGCGTAGATCAAGGCACATTGCAGAGAAGATTCACCGACGCTTTTCGCGGCTCGGTCGTAGCCAAGACCGGCACACTCAGCAGTGTCAGCGCGCTTGCAGGCGTCGCATATACGAGACTGCGCGGGCCGCTGATGTTTGTCATCTATAATCGCGGCGGGTCGGCTCACTCTTTCCGGGCAGCACAGGATGAAACGATTAAGAAACTCATAACGCTCTATGGCGGGCCTGTGCCGATTCGTTATACTCCGAGCGCGGGGGCACGCGCTTCACAGCGCACAGTCGAGCAAAATACACATTTGCTTTCGTCGCCTGCGCCGAGGCAATAGCCCAATGAAATTGGAGCTTTCAAGAACGCAAAAGATACTGCTCGCCTGGAGCGTCATCTTTCTGATTCTGGCAGAAGTTATAAAGCTTCTGCATATCGAGGGCAAAGCAGCCACGAGAATTGGACTGGTTGAAGTCGTGGTGGCAATGCTGACAGGAATCGCTTTCGGAATCACAGCCTCAACAAAAAGAAACGATGAAGTATGAACGATGAATTGAAAATCATCATTCATACTTCATCGTTTCTCCAATCGATCTCTTCGTTGCTTTCAAAGTATGCTTTGTAAAGCCCGCGCGCGAACTCAAGCTGTTCTTCTTCCACCAGCACTCTTAGCTCGCCAATGTAAGCAAGATGCGGCATGACCGAAAGCGAGTGACCGCCCTGAATAATCACGTTCACGCTGTTTTGTTCGAGCATCTGTTTGATCAGCATCGCAACAGGGTGGAGCCGAGGTCTGCACAACTCGACATACATGACTTCCCTGCCCGCTACAGCTTCAAATTCAGCCGCAGTCTTTTGATCAAAGGTGCCGGGCACAAGCCCGCACCCGCAACCGGGGCACTCGTCCAGGCGGGTCTGAAACTCTCCTGCGCAAATCGGGCATAACATCAACATATTGGTAAAACGCTTCCCATCGGCTCACGTGAATTTTTCAGTTCGCTGCTTGTGATAACAGACAGTAACACACAACCCCGTTCTACTTCCACAACCTTGAATTACGGTACTTTTGCGCGTAGCAATGCTCGATCATTTGATTTATATTTTCTGCTCGTGCCCACGCCCAGTGGCTAACTCTCAGGTATGTAGGAGGTCAATCGTATGACAAACTGGAATTGTTTGCGCCTGTTCGTCTCCGTATTTCTCGTTCTTTTAATCTCGATGCCGCTTGCCACCTTCGCGCAAGACGACAAGAAGGATGATGCGAAGAAGGACGAAAAAAAGAAAGAAGAGGAATTGCCGCTCAAGACGGCTGAAAAAATAGAGTTCACAACCGATGAAGGCACATGGATGTCTCTGGATGTTTCACCCGACGGGCAGATGATAACCTTCGATCTGCTTGGCGACATCTACACGATGCCTGCAAGCGGCGGCGAGGCTAAACG
>DATEKX010000841.1:0-2356 GCA_035277165.1 Blastocatellia bacterium
GAATCCTGAAATCAAGTGCATATCGTTTCAGCCCGACTCGCCTTTTCACGGGCTTGAAGGCATGAAGCACATGGCGACGGCCATCGTTCCCGGTATTTACGATGCGTCAGTCGCCGACGAAAATTACGAGATCAGCACCGAATCGGCGCACGATTACGCCCGAAGACTTGGACGGCAGGAAGGCTTGCTTGTGGGAATATCGGCAGGCGCGGCGCTCGCGTGCGCGCTCAAAGTAGCGCGGACGATTTCCTCAGGCGTGATCGTGACGATCTTTCCCGATGGCGGCGACAAGTATCTGAGCGAACGATTCTGGGACGAAACCTAGTTTGACGAAAGAGAGATTAGTGTGATGACGGTCAACGAAATGATGAGCGAGCTTAAATCGCTCGGCAGCGAACAAACCTGCAAAACCTACAAACGTCATGGCGTCAGAGGCGATATGTTTGGTGTCAGCTATGCCAATCTGGGCAAGATAAAAAAGAAGATCAAAGTAGATCACAAACTGGCCGAACAACTTTGGGCCACAGGCAATCACGACGCGCGCATTGTTGCTACGATGATCGCCGACCCGAAGCAAGTTACAGATAAAACGGTCGAATCATGGGCGAAAGACCTGGACAGCTACGCCATCAGCGACGCTTTTTCCAAACTCATCGGCGCGACTACGCTCGCGCGCAAGAAAGCCGAGAAGTGGACGAAAGCAAAGCAGGAATGGATCGGTGCTGCAGGCTGGCAGTTGATGTCGTTCATTGCGATGAACGACAAGGAATTGGCTGACGACTATTTTGATGATTACCTGTCGCTGATCGAGAGTAATATTCACGACAGCAAAAATCGCGTGCGTTATGCGATGAACGGCGCTTTGATCGCTATCGGCCTTAGAAGTCCGGGACTGGAAAAGAAAGCGTTAGCCGCAGCGAAAAAGATCGGCGTGGTCACGGTAGATCACGGCGAAACCGGATGCAAAACTCCCGATGCGGCTGAGTATATTCAAAAGGTGAAGGGCAGGCGCAAGGCCGCTTCCGGCGCGTAGGGAGAAATATCAGGTGGCAGTCAAGGTTAATAAAGAGCAGATCGCTAAGATCAACCAGCACGGCGAGCAGACTTATCCGCACGAGTGCTGCGGCTTTCTGCTCGGCACGTTCGAGAACGGCGTCAATGTGCTGCGCGAAGTTTATCCGGCGGACAACGAATGGGACAGTTCGATCAGTCAGACTGAAACCCTTGGCGAAGCCGTGCCAGCAGCCAATCATCATTACGCCACCACGGCGAATCGCGAATCTCATGCGAATCGCTACTGGATAACCGCAGACCAGTACAAACGCGCGGACGCTTACGCAGACAAAAACGGTTTTCAAATCATCGGCTATTATCACTCGCACCCGGATCACCCGGCAGAACCTTCCGGCTATGATCTGGATCATTCCTGCTTTGCCAATCAATCTTATATGATCGTCGCGATAGAGAAGGGAAAAGCCGGACGGCTTAATTCCTTCATCAAACCTGATTATGAAAAGTTCGAGCCGGAAGAGATAATCATCGAAGACTCTTAGCGGGGAAGACCCTTAGCAGGTTGCTTTTTCCATCCTCAACACTACAATCAATTGATAGGCGAGTATTGAATAATCACGGAGGAAGTGCCATATGGCAGTCAACATTCTGATACCTACTGCTCTCAGAAGCTTCACGGGCGGCAAAGATACTGTTTCGGTCGAGGGCGGCACGGTCGGCGATGCGCTTTCATTATTAATCGAAAAACACGCGGATTTGAAAAAGCATCTTTACAACGAAGAAGGCCAGCTTCGTCACTTCGTCAACATCTATGTCAACGACGAAGATATTCGCTACATGGAAAAAGGCGCGACGCCGATCAAAGACGGCGATGTCTTGAGCATTGTGCCGTCAATCGCAGGCGGCTCGACGACGGTCGAAGAAGACGCCGCGCGCGAAGTCGAATTAGACCGCGACGAGATACTTCGCTACAGCCGCCACTTGATAATGCCCGAAGTCGCGCTCGAAGGGCAGAAGAAACTCAAAGCGGCGAAAGTATTGTGCATAGGCGCGGGAGGCTTAGGTTCGCCGCTCGCACTTTATCTGGCGGCGGCAGGCGTTGGACGGCTCGGCATAGTTGATTTCGACGTTGTTGATTTCACCAACCTTCAAAGACAGATTATTCATTCGACAGCGAACGTTGGCCGCCTGAAACTCGATTCTGCGAAAGAGCGCATCGCAGAGATCAACCCTTACGTGCAGGTTGATACATATGAAACTGCGTTGACATCAGAGAACGCTTTAGAGTTGTTCCGCGATTACGACATCATCGCCGACGGCACGGACAATTTTCCTACGCGCTATC
>DATEKX010000842.1:0-6275 GCA_035277165.1 Blastocatellia bacterium
CGTGCCGGGTTCTATGCTGATTATTCGATCTGCCGATTCGTGCTCGACGGGTTTGTTGACGGTTGACCTCAGCCACACTAAGCCGCCCGCGAAAGCTGCGATAAGCAGAATCAATAGCAGGAAAAAAGTTTTCAGCAATGGCCGTCGCCTTCGCGGGCGAGGGCGCGATGGAGGGATTGAAGGTGGCGCAGTCTGCTCGGTCAAAGCATCGCTGCGAGAATTCAGTTGTTCGTTCCGGTCTTCGATAAATAGTCCTCTAAAATTATCATTGCGGCGAATTCATCAGATCGCGCTCGCCTTTGTTCGCGTCCAAACCCGCGCTCGATCATCATCTGCTCGGCTTCATAACTGGTCAGCCGTTCATCTTGAGTGAAGACCGCGACATCAAGTTTAGATTTCAATCGTTCGACAAATCGCATAGCGCTTTGAGCAGCGTCGCCTGCTGTGCCATCCATTCTGAGCGGCAAACCGACAACCACGGCTTCGGCTTCAAGGTCTTCGACTAAGAATTTCAGTCGTGATATGTCGCGTTCAAGGCTCGACCGTTTTATCGTTTCGACCGGGCGCACACTGATGCCAAGCCCATCCGATATGGCAGTCCCAATTCGCTTCGAGCCAAAGTCTACGGCGAGCACACGCATTGAATTAAGTATAGGTATCGCCCTTGCGAGGTGTCAACGAACAGGGCAGCGGTCTTTAAATTTCAATTCTTGCATGACGGACTAATAGCAAGGTAATATTATGTTGCGGAACAAGCCCACTAAGGAGTATTCGATGCGGTTCAAAACCAAGATAGCCATCGTCGTCTTTTCCACGATAATCGCTTTTTATGCCATCGTCGGCAGCTTCATGTCGAAGTCAAGCCAGGTGGTGGCGCGCGGCAGTCAGTACGGACAACTGCAAATTTTCGATGAAGTGCTTAATCATATCATCCGCGATTATGTTGAGCCTCCTGACCTTGAAAAGGTGCGGATAGGCAGCCTGCGCGGCCTTGCAGAAGGGCTTGATCCATACAGCGCTTACCTTACGGCTGAACAGGTCAAGCAGTTTGATCCGAAAGCCAGTCGCGCTGAAACAGGAATGATCCTGTCGAAGGTGGGCGGATATGCTTACATCGTTACTGTTTTGAAAGGCTCGCCCGCCGATCAGCTCGGCATCAAGTCGGGTGATTTTATCGAGTACGTCGGCAAAGTTCCGTCGCGCGACCTGAGCCTGTATGACATAGAACAACTCATCAACGGCCAGGCAGGCACTTCTGTTGAGCTTCGAGTTCTGCATCAAGGCCAATCGCGCAAGCTCACAGTCTCTCGCGCAAAAGTCAATCAGCCCGCGATTGAGACGCGAATGGAAGAACCGGGCGTCGGATACATCAAGGTCGCAAGCCTTGTTGATGGCAAAGCCGCCGAGATCAAAACGCAATTGAATGATCTTGTATCAAAAGGCGCGCAGAAGATAGTGCTCGACCTGCGCGGCGCGGCCAACGGCAAGATTCAAGAAGGCGTTGCCGTCGCAAATCTCTTCGTCGGCGCTGGCACGCTCGGCAGAGTTCTAGGCAAAGGCGATAAAGAGACTCAAACTTTTAATGCCGATGCGAGCAAGGTCGTCTTCAACGGCCCGCTTGCAGTAGTCACTGATCGCAGCACTTCGGGCGCGGCAGAAATCATCGCCGCCGCAGTGCGCGATCAGAAGCGCGGCGAAATAGTCGGCGAAAGAACATTCGGCACAGGCTCAGAGCAGCAACTATTCCCGCTTTCAGACGGCGGCGCGCTTCTGCTGACGATAGCGAAATATGCGCCCGCGACCGGCAAGGCTTTTATGGAAGAGCCTGTCAATCCTACGATCAAAGTTGATCGCCCGGTCGAAACCGAAGTGATACTGCCGGACACCGATGATGACGATGCGGAAGAAGACAAGCCTGAGCAGCAGCAACCAGCTCAGGTCACGCCGCCAAAGCCTGCGCCTCCCGTTGAAGATGTCCAGTTGAAGAAGGCGTTCGAGGTGGTCAAACAGGCAGCCGCGAAAGGTCAGGCTGCGCAGAAACGCGCCGCAGCCATGAAGGCTCCTTCATCGGGCAGAGCTTTTAATGAAGCGCGCCTCTCGACTTAATCGAGCCATCAGTCTAGAAAATAAAAAGCCGCTTGTTGAAAGCGGCTTTTTATTTTCTGCGAATGACTGTAAGCCGTTCATCCCTTCATCATATTCTTCAAAACAAACCACACGTTGGCAGGGCGTTCTGCCAGTCTTCGCATAAAGTAAGGATACCAGTATTGGCCGTATGGCACGTAAACACGCATTCGATAGCCTTTTCGGATGAGCTTTTCCTGCAAGTCTCGGCGGACGCCATAGAGCATCTGAAACTCATAACGATCTGAGGCGATATTATTCTCGGATGCGAACTGCCTTGTCGCATTGATCATCTTCACGTCGTGAGTCGCTATGCCGTGATAGATGCCTGACGGCAGCAGCATTTTCATCAGCTTGATGTAATTTGCATCAACATCTTTCTTTTCAGGGAAGGCGACCGATTCAGGCTCTTTGTAAGCGCCTTTGCAGAGGCGAATCCGCGCGCCGATGGCAAGCAACTCTTCTATGTCTTTTTCTGTCCGATACAGATATGCCTGCACGACTATGCCGACGTTATCGAACTCTCGCCTCAACTCCCTGAATATCTCAAGCGTAGCGTCGGTCTTCGTCGAGTCTTCCATATCGATGCGAACGAAGTTTTGATAGCGGGCAGCCGCTTCGACAATCGCGCGGGTGTTTTCGTAGCAGAGCTTTCGGTCTATATCCAGCCCCAACTGCGTCAGCTTTACCGAGACATTCGAGTCGAGCGCGTTCTCGCTGATGCTATCGAGCACGTGTGTATATTCGCGTACTTCTTCGTGCGTTTCGGCTTCGGATGAAATAGATTCTCCCAGGTGGTCGAACGAGGCGCTGATCTGTTTTTTATTGAGCTGTCGAATGGCTTCGACCGCATCCGCAAGGTCTTCGCCTGCGACGAAGCGATGCGTCACGTTGTTAAAAGATTTGAATCGAGTGAGAAAATTCTTGAAGCCTTCGCTGTTGGATAAATAGAGCAGTACCGATTTTGTCAGCATTGTGTCTTTTATGTTTGCTTTTGTAAGAGCGCCCGCTTGCATCCACCTGCGGTGCGCGATTTGAGAGCATAAACCACAGCCATTGATGAAATCAACCGCGATATGAGAGTCGAGAATATCGCTTCTCAAACACAAAAGATGGAGAGCTTAGTCCAACTGCCTCATCAATCAACGCCAATTATAGTTTGTACTATCCACACTAAAGATGATAGTGTGCACCTGTAGCTGACGCTAACTAATCCTTCAGGCTATTCGAACCGAACAGAGTATTTAATGAGAAGAAAGAGAATTTTTCGAGATCAGGGACCGATTATCGCTGTACGGCATCGGTCGTTGGCAATTGAAAGTACCGGCGAGCGTTAGCCTCATTGTCTAAATTCCTACGCCTCTTAGCCTGAACATTTAAATCAAGTTTAACCGTTCAGCCCCTATAATTATAGAGGCGAGCACGTAGTCCAGAAAGCGGAATAGACCACAGAAATCCTATCGGTCGTCAGTGCAGTGAGATGAGAACAAGGATGAATGTTTAAAGTCAGTATAAGGACATGACACATGACAGTTTGCGGGTTTTGTTTACAGCTTCAGGAAGATGGCAAATGCGCATTTGGGCTTAATATTCCCAAGCACATGAGTTGCCGCGAGTTTGATCCCGGCATCAGGAAGTTCTGCTCCAATCCGTCCGATTTCGTGAGTGTGGACCAAATTATTCAGATGTCTGTTTTTTTCGGGCTCAAAGGTACGGAGCTTAAAAAGATTAAGCTGGTCGCTAAGCGGGAAGAAAAGATGCGGTCAATGGCTTCAGATATAAATGGCAAGGAAGAGAAGAAAGGGACCTATGAAGATTTTACTATTTAATCCTGACAACGGCGTGACGCGCAATTTCATGCCGCATCTTTGGATGTTCTTACTTCAAACACTTACTCCGCCCGAACATGAGGTGGTGCTGATTGATGGCAACGCGCAGCCCATGGATGAAGCCGACATTGCGCGATTCGTGCGCGAGCAGAATATCGGACTTGTCGGCATCGGAGCCATGACCAGAATGGCGCACAAGGCATACCGGATGGCCGATGCCATTCGCGCAGCAGGTGTGCCCGTTGTGATGGGCGGCCCTCACGTAACAGAAGTGCCTGATGAAGCGCTCGGGCGAGATGGCGGGCCGCGCCATGCCGACGCTGTGGCGCTCGGCGAAGCTGATGAGACATGGCCGCAGATTGTCGAGGATGCTGTGCGAGGCGAACTCAAAGAGGTTTATGCGCCAGTTGATATGATGGGAAAAGAGCGAAAGCCCAGCTTACAGCCCTACCCTTCTATCCCTTGGGAGACGATGGACCTGGATCAATTCAATCTCATGCCTAAATTCCTCGCCCCAATGCTCGGGCGCGCGGGAGATGGGTGGGGTACCTTTCGAGTTATTCCGATTGAATCCGGGCGAGGATGCCCTTATGGCTGCGAGTTCTGCACAGTGACAGGTTTTTTCGGCGACTCGATAAGATTTCGCACGAATGAAAGCGTTGTCAATGAATTGCTCAGGCTTAAAGCCCGCTCCCTGCGCGAGCGTGGCAAGTTCATGGTCTTTTTTATAGATGATAATTTCGCCATCAATCCCAAGCGGACAAAATCTCTGCTGCGCGATATTATCGCCGCTGATGCGCAGATATATTGGGGCGGACAGATCAGCGCCAACCTGTTGCGCGATGAAGAACTGGTTGATCTTATCGCGGCATCAGGAGGCAAATGGATATTCATCGGCATGGAGTCTATAGACCCGACCAACCTCGCTGATATGAACAAGGGATTTAACAAGCCCGGTGAATACGCCGCAGTGCTCGACAGGCTGGCGCAGCGGGGCATTTATGCCGTCACATCTTTCATCTTTGGCATGGATAACGACACACCTGGCGTAGCCGAGCGAACGCTTCAACAGATTCGCAACTGGCCTCCCGGCCTGCCTATTTTCGGTATGCTCACACCATTCCCATCAACGCCTCTTTATAAGCGGCTGGAGGTTGCGGGGCGGCTTACACGGCCAAAGCACTGGCTCGACTTCAAGCCTTTCCACATGGCTCATACGCCGATGAAGATGAGCATCGAAGAAGCTCACGCCGAGATGAATTACGCGTGGGCAAATTCATATAGCGCCGAAGCCATAGCCAGAGCGGTGAATTCAATGAGTCACAAACCGCTGAGTCATCGCACAGGCATATTCCTTGCGCGTTTATTCTTTCGTGGAATCTACTTTCCGCAGGGTAGCGCTTGGGCATGGATAAAGGTTATCGCTCAGAACCGGCGAACAATCTTCAAGCTCCTGGGTGAGGCATTCGGCATAGGAAGAAAGAAGCGAAAAGTAACGAGCCAGGCATCCGATGCTGAGGTTGCTACTTTAGGCGGCAACGACTTAACGTAAAGCAGATCAGGCGTTCATACAGATGCGCAGGTGGCTTCCTTTCGCGCTTTGAGCGCATTGTCCACCTGTTGCTCAACATCTTCTTTTGTCTCTCCGGTCACTTCAGATATTTCGCAGATTAGTAATCGCTTAGCTTTTTTAAGCTTACTGGATTCGCCGAACGATAAGGCTTTCGTTTCGCTCAACTCAGTAAGCGTTTCGACGATCTCGGCCAGATCAAATGCAGACCCGGAGGCAAACAGTCTGAGGTTTTCAAGATTGCGCTGCTTCCAGCCATCCACAGCTTTAGCAGGCTTCTTTAATCGGTCGAGCAACAGCGGAATCTCAGACTCCTCTAAAAGCAGCCGAATGCCTACGGTTTTAACTTTATCTACGGGTATGAACAGGTCGCCGCCTTCACTAAGTACAACGAGTTGATAAAACATCAGAGGTCTATCATCAATGATTTTTTCGACAATTGATCCAATAAGACAGGGGCCTTGAAATGGGTAAACTATTTTATCGCCAGCAGTCAATCTCATTCGGGTCTCCTTCATTCATCGGATAAATGTTATCGTTTTTCGCGTCTTTGGCGGCGCGAAGATCCCGGCCAACGAGTTTATCAGATAATCGCCAATACGTCGAAGAACCAGTGCCTATTCATTCTAGAAGCCTGTTCACCGCAGAGACGCCGCAGGGCGCAGAGAGTTTTATATTTGCATAACCTCTGCGACTCTGCGGTGAACAGGTTCTAAATTCAATGCCTCTATTTCGACTACTGAATGGCCGTG
>DATEKX010000843.1:0-4864 GCA_035277165.1 Blastocatellia bacterium
GTTATCAATCACAAAATCGCCCGTGCGGCTCGCGTCGCCGACGCGCAGCACTATGTTTTCGGGCACGACGCCGTGCGCGCGATAGGCCGCGTCTGTGAAATCGAACGGCGATGTGCCAAGGTCGTCCCCCCCGCTCGCAAGGCTGGCTATGTTGAAGGAAAGGCTCAACAGCGCCGCAAGCGCAAATGATGTGAGCCGGAACGCGCGTTGTGAAATCTTGTTTCTCGTTTTCATATCTCGGTTCTCCTTTAAGGTGTCAGGTTGTCGGTTCATTTATCCCCGATTCGCCGATCTGAAATCCGGTTCTCGCTCGCGAATACACGATCACCTCAGACGACTTTCGGGTCGAATATTTTTACTGCCGAAGTTCTGCTGTGAAACGAAGAGGACTATGTCAGAAAACTTACTGAAGGTATGTCAGCTAGCTGACAGAAGCAGGAAAAATTTGCAGGCTGGCGGCGAGTATAAAACCCGCGCAGACTTGGAGCGCTTTCAATCGCTTGACGCGAATCCAACCGCGCCCAAGTTCGATGATCTCGCTCCGCTCCAATTCGTTGAGGACAGATGTTGTAGTCTGACGCGAAGCTCCGATCAAACTGGCAACGTCGTAATGAGTGAGCGGCACCAGATACCCGCGCGACGATGCGTCAATTTCCGAAGCAGACATTGAAAGTTCATGCAGCAATTCGCAGACGCGCGTCGAGACATCTTTCGACATTATATCGGAAAGTTTTTTTTCCATTCTGCGGCGGCGGTCACCGACAAGGCGTATGTAATTCATAGACAGTTTCGGTTGCGCAAGCAGGTGCGCAAAGTCGCGCTTATTAAAGACCCACATCGTCACGTTGTCGAGCGCCTGCGTCATGTTACTGCGCAGCAACTCATCCACGAGCGCGAACTCGCCGAAGATTTCGCCCGACTCTATGATGTCAATGGCGATCTCTTTGCCTGATTCAGACAGCACAGACAGTTTGACCCTGCCTTGTCTCAGGAAGTAGATGAAATCGGCCTGCTCTCCGGGCACGTAGATGAACTCGCCCCGGTCTTTGCACAGGCTGCGGGCATAGCTCGTAATGTAATTTATTTCATCCTGACTGAGTTCGAAGAAGAATTGCACACGATGAGAGTTGGTCTGGTGATTGAGGTTGCCGCTTTCGCGCTCGCGGCGATAAGCATCACTGCTGCGAGGTGTGGCGAATGAGGCCGCCGGGGAGGTTGCGACTGTCATAAGCTCTAGCTCCGTTTTCGAGCCGCAGGTCAAATACAGCAGCCGATGCAGCCCGCACAGTTTTTCAAGTTATGGTGATAAGATGTCCCATCTTCTCTTTCTTGGTGCGAAGGTAGCGCATCGCGGCCTCAGCCGGTTTGATTTCCAGCGAAACGCGCTCGACGATTTCAATGCCGCATTGTTCGAGCGCGCGAATCTTGGCCGGATTGTTCGACAGTAGACGCACTCTCCATAGACCAAGATCATGAAATATCTCTGCGCACTGTTCGTAACGCCGACCGTCCACTTCAAGGCCCAGCCGTTCGTTTGCTTCAACCGTGTCCGAGCCTTCATCCTGCAATGAGTAAGCGCGAATCTTGTTGATAATTCCTATGCCGCGCCCTTCCTGTTGTTGATAAATGATTGCGCCGTGGCCTTCGGCTGCGATAAGCCGCATGGCCTCGTGAAGTTGCTCGCCGCAATCGCATCTGATCGAGCCAAACACATCGCCTGTCATGCACTGCGAGTGAATGCGGACGAGGCTTGATTGATTGGGGCGCGGAACATCTTTGACCAGCGCGATGAACTCTTCGTTTGAGGTCAACGATTGATAGCCGATGATTTGGAAATCGCCGAATTCAGTTGGCAACTTTGCTTCGGCAACTCGCTGAACAGTCTTCAGGCTCGCGGGTTCTCGAAATTGCGTTTCCGACAGTTGGGTTATGTTCTGCATTTTGCTTTACGCCGTTTCCGTTAGTAAATCAGTTCACCGCAGAGACGCGTGACCCGCCATCGGGTTCCCTGGCTGAGATTGTGCAGAGCCTCTCTCTGCGTTTCTCATGCGCTTCTCTGCGGTGAACTTTGTCAATGCCTATCTAAAGCGACTTCAAATATTCGATCAGGTCGGTCTTCTCAGGTTCCGCGAGCGACAGCTTGAAGAATTTATCGTAGTGATCAACGACATCTCGCAGAGTTGAGAAACGCCCGTCGTGATAGAACCCGCCCGTCTGATGAGTCCAAAGCCCTTTGAGCGGCGCTGTGCGATACGCTTCATCAGGCGAGCGTTTCGCCTGGAAATCATCAATGCCGATTTCCGAAGCTTTGTGCATATTCCAACCCGGCTCTGTAAACAGCGGCGGAACGTGGCACGTAGAGCATTGCGCTTTACCGGCAAAGATTGCCTGCCCGCGAGCCGCCGCGTCTTTATCAAAGCTGCTTTTCAAGGCTGCAGGCGCAGGAATAGACAACTGGTAGAAATGAAGCGCCGCCAGTTTCGATGTAATCAAATCCGGCGTGGCTCTCACATTCCCGAATCCGTTTTTAGCGGCGATTGGAAATTTCTGACTGTCATTCAATCTCGGATCGTAGAACGTGCCTTTCCCGTGCATCTCCAGATTGGCGACAAAAGCATTCCAGTGCGCGACTCCACCCCACCCAGTCCATGTATGAAGATTCATGCCAGCAAGCCCGAACGCGGGCGGTATCAGCGTTGCGGCTGATTTCCCGTCGGGCCGGAACGCTTTGCCGTCCAGGAACAATTCCGCATCGAACTTGCCCGGCCCCCAGCTTTGCAAAACGGCGCGCACTGTTGCTTCATCAACTCCCAACAGGTCAGCCACAGGCTTCAGGTTTGGGGCAAGCCCGACTATTGCGCCTACGTTCAGGTCTCGGTTGGCCCATCCGTCTAATCGCTTGCCAATGCCGGGCGCAAACGAATCGTCTACTGTCGAATGACAGATCGCGCAGGAAATCCCCATTGAACGCAGGCTGCCGTCCTGATTAAAGAAACCTTTGACGCCAACGACCGCATCGAGTTGGAGCAAGGCAAGCGTCGTCGCCGGGTCATCGAGATTGACCTTTCCTTTTTTCAGTTTTTTCGTAAGCGATTTGGGCAGCGCGTCGGAGTCAACTTTCAGCCCGACGCTGAGCGCCGTTTTAGGACTGACGCCGGGGCCTACGCCGCCAAGCTGCGCGCCTTTTATCGCGGTGTGAAGCTGAAGCAGGTCGCCCCAAAACTCTTCATCGCCGAACGTGTCGTTGCGGAAGATTTCGCGACCATCTTTTATCATCTGCTCGGCATTGTCATTGATCTGATCGGCGAACGCTTTTATTTTTTTGCTGCGCGATGTTGAATCATCCTGCGCGCGAGAGTTGCTGACAAGCAACAAAGCTATTCCGATTAGCGCCAAAAGTGTTACGGCTAAAGAGACACCTTTCTTAGTGGACATAACTCCTCTTCTTTCCGGCTGGTATGGTTCAGGCTAGCGTGCCAGCACGCCCTGAGGCGCGTGCCCCAGTTGTGTTTCGGTGACCGACTGCCTCGCCTCTGTAAGTTGCGCGAGCGTGTAGGCGCCGATTGCCATCACAAGGTCGCGAACGGCAACGTCTAAGAACATTCCGCCTAAAACGAGAGTGAGGGCGATCAAGGTAAGCCAGATCATGGCGACGTAACTGCCGAGGCGCGTCCAGCGCGTCAAGATCGCCAGCCCTACGATCATTTCTATTACTCCAACTACGTGCATGAATGTCGTTCCGCTGACAGGCAGCAGACGCGCAAGCGAGGGATTGATATACATCTGCCAGTTAGTCAGAAGGTTGAAAAATTTATCCAGACCTGCCAGGAAAGGCACGACGCCGAAACTTATTCTGAGCGCCCACCAGGCAGTATTGAGTTTGTTATCCATTGTTGACATGGCTTTTTTCCTCCTACACTAATAGAGTTTTTAAGAGGAGATAGGTTACAAAACCGAAATGAAAAAAATTTTGTAACCTTTTTCGAGAAGGCGACTCTGTATCATGTGGCGGCTATATCCAGGAGCGCTAAAACAATGGTGAGCACAGCATTGATTACGAATGCAGCATGCGCGTTGACCGACGAAGAAGTTGTTGAACGAGTTATAAAGGGCGAAACAGCTTTGTTTGAAGTGATAATGCGTCGGTACAATCAGCGAATATATCGAGTGACTCGTTCGATACTGGGCAACGACGGCGAGGCCGAAGAGGTGACGCAGGAAGCTTATGTCCGTGCGTACATGCATTTGAATCAGTTTGATGGCCGAGCGAAGTTTTCAACCTGGCTTACTAAGATTGCCGTGCACGAGGCGCTGGCCAGACTCCACAAGCGCCAGAGATTCGTAGAAATTGACGCCATGTCAGGATCAATGGAGGTCGGCATGAGTCTGGAATCCAAACTGCCATCGCCGGAGCAAGAAGTGTTGACGCAAACAGTAAGAGTTATTTTGGAAGCGGCTATAGACAAATTGCCGCAGACCTATCGCTCGGTTTTCATGCTCAGAGAAGTTGAGCAGATGGACACAGTAGAAACCGCCGAGTGTCTGGACATCAGCGAAGGGGCGGTAAAAATCCGCCTGCATCGGGCGCGCGCTTTATTGCGTAAAGAAATCTACACGCAGACCGGAGCCGCGACCGTCTCAGCATTCCATTTCGACGGAGCGCGCTGCGACCGCATAGTCGCCAACGTGTTTGCAAGAATTCAGTCGCAGCTATGACTGCTCACCTCTAATCAACAGAGCACATTTTGAAATAGTGGCATACAACCCGCAAAGCGGGTGTCAGATTGTAGCCCATATCGTCAGATATGGGTATACAGGCAAACGCTCTACACAAGCCCGCGAAGCGGGCGACAGCGCCGCAATA
>DATEKX010000844.1:0-9367 GCA_035277165.1 Blastocatellia bacterium
CAAAACGGCGATAAGAATCCCGAACCTCATTGAGGTTCAACGACAGTCTTACAATCGCTTTCTACAGATGGACCTGCTGCCTGCCGAACGTGAAAACATCGGCCTGCAGGCAGTCTTCCGTTCTGTTTTTCCGATAACTGACTTTCGCGAGACCTCGCAACTCGATTTCGTCGAATATTCAATCGGCAACTGGCAGTGCAAGTGCGGCCAGTTGGAAGGTCTCTATCACCTCAGAACCAATTGCCGTTCATGCGGCGCGATTCTGCGCGTGAACCCATACGCAGCCGAAGATGTGGTCTGCTCGCAGTGCGGAACTATGAACACTGTTTCGCCCGTTCTGTGTGATAACTGCGGCGAGCCTGTCACGCTTCAACACAAGCACTCGGAGAAAGAGTGTCAGGAAAAATCCATGACCTACGCCGTGCCCTTGAAGGTCAAGATTCGATTGACCGTCTGGGACACGGACGAAGACACGGGTCAGAAATCCATCCGCGATATTAAAGAAGAAGAGGTCTTCTTCGGCGAGATACCGTTGATGACCGATAACGGCACGTTTATCATCAACGGCACGGAGCGCGTGATCGTCAGTCAGCTTCATCGCTCGCCCGGCATCTTCTTCGAGCGCGCGAACAACAACACTTATTTCCTCGCGAAAGTCATTCCGTATCGCGGCTCGTGGGTCGAGTTCGAGTACGACACCAAGAACCTGCTTTACGTGCGCATAGACCGCAAGCGCAAATTCTACGGCACAGTCTTCCTGCGCGCGCTTGGGTTGATGGACAAGATCGATCTCGACCGCATGGGATCGGACTCGCATCTCGAAGACGAGATCAAGCATTCGAGCTTCACCGATGCAGAAGTGCTGCGGATGTTTTACTCGTCGCAGAAAGCGGCTATCAAAGACGGTCGCCTGCACTTCGAACCGAACGAAGGAATCGTCGGCCTGCATCTGGCCGAGTCTGTTGAAGACAAGGGCGGCGAAGTGCTGGTGCGCGGCGGCTCGAACGCTAAAAAGCTTTCCAGGCGTGATATCGATCAGCTTATAAAAGCGAAGATCAAGACCGTAATGGTTGATCCGCAGGAAATCGAAGGCGCGTTCCTGACCGATGATCTGGTTAACACAGAGACAGGCGAAGTTATCGCCGAAGCCAACACAGAGCTTACTGCTCGCGAGTGGCAGCAAATCATCGAGTCGGGCATCGGTGAAGTTGAGATATTTTTTCCCGAGCGCGACGACGTGGGAACGGTCATCAGCCAGACGCTTAAGAAAGACAGCGTCAAGACTCCGCGCGATGCGATACTTGAAATCTATCGCAAGATGCGCCCCGGCGACCCGCCGACTATTTTGACCGCGTGGAACCTGTTTCGCGGAATGTTTTTCGACGAACGCAAGTTCGACTTCTCGCGCGTCGGACGACTCAAGGCGAACATCAAGCTCGGCAAGCCTGAGCGTGATCGCCTCGAACAGCAGACGCTTTCAACATCGGATTTCGTAGACGTGATCGGTTACCTGCTCAAGATGCGCAAAGGCATCGGCGAGCCGGATGACATTGATCATCTGGGCAATCGCCGCGTGCGAGCCGTCGGCGAGTTGCTGGAAAACCAGTTCCGCATCGGCCTTGTTCGCATGGAGCGCGCGATCAAAGAGAAGATGTCCATACACCAGGAGATGCAGACCGCGATGCCCCGCGACCTCATCAATGCCAAGCCTGTCACGGCTGCAGTCCGTGAGTTCTTCGGCTCGTCGCAGTTGTCTCAGTTTATGGATCAGACGAACCCGCTTTCAGAGATCACGCACAAGCGCCGATTGTCGGCTCTTGGGCCGGGCGGGCTTTCGCGCGAGCGCGCAGGGTTCGAGGTGCGCGACGTTCACCCGACGCATTACGGTCGCATCTGCCCGATTGAGACGCCTGAAGGCCCGAACATCGGATTGATTTCGAGTCTGTCGTGTTTCGCTCGAATCAACGAATTCGGCTTCATCGAATCGCCTTATCGCAAGGTCGAAAATGGTCGCATCATTGATTTCGTGCGAGTGCTTTCGGCTGGCGATACTGAATTCAGCGTCGGCGATCACCTGCCTAAAGAGCAGGTTGATAAAGCGAACAAAAAACTTTCCGCTGAGCAGGCGCACGCAGAGTACGAGCCGTATCCGTTTTACCTGTCGGCGTGGGAAGAAGACCGTTACACCATCGGTCAGGCTTCGATTGAAACAGACCGTCAGGGCCGCATCATTCAAGAACGCAACACCGTGCGCAAGGCAGGCGAATTTAAACCCGCCGACCGCGAGGAGATCGAGTTCATTGATGTCAGCCCCAAGCAACTGGTATCAGTCGCCGCATCGTTGATTCCGTTCCTGGAAAACGATGACGCGAACCGCGCGCTGATGGGGTCGAACATGCAACGCCAGTCCGTGCCGTTGCTTCGCGCTGAAGCTCCGCTCGTGGGCACAGGCATGGAGCGCGTGACGGCGCAGGATTCGGGCGCGGTCGTTATCGCTCGACGCGACGGCGTAGTTGACTCGGTTGACTCAGAGCGAATTATCATTCGCGCAGAGCACGGCATTGCGGGCGGAACAACTTCGCGCGAGATCAATGCCGACATCTACGCGCTGACGAAGTTCAAGCGCTCGAATCAGAACACCTGCATCAGCCAGAAGCCCATCGTGCGCGAAGGCCAGATGATTCGCAAAGGCGATGTCATCGCAGACGGGCCTTGCACGCAGGGCGGCGAACTGGCATTGGGTCGCAACGTGCTGGTGGCTTTCATGCCGTGGCGCGGGTACAACTTTGAAGACGCGATTCTGGTGAGCGAAAAACTCGTGCGCGAAGACTCTTTCACTTCGATTCACATCGAAGAGCTTGAAGTTGAAGCGCGCGACACGAAGCTCGGACCCGAAGAGATCACGCGCGACATACCGAACGTTTCGGAATCGGCGCTGCGCGACCTCGACGAGTCAGGCATCATTCGCATCGGCGCGTCGGTCAAACCCGGCTCGATTCTGGTCGGCAAAGTCACGCCGAAAGGTGAGACTCAGCTTACGGCAGAAGAGAAACTGCTTCGCGCCATATTCGGCGAAAAGGCGGGCGATGTGCGGGATGCTTCTCTCACCTGCCCGCCCGGAATTGATGGCATCGTCGTTGACGTGAAGGTCTTCACTCGAAAGGGCGCTGAAAAAGACGACCGATCAATCTCTATTCAGCACGCGGAAGAGGAGAAGCTGCTCAAGAACCTTAACGACGAAAAGCGCATTCTCGAAGACGAGCGCAACAAGCGCATCTACGAGTTGCTCGATGGTCAGCGATTGGCCGAAGACCTCGTCTACAAAAACAAGAAGCTGCTGGTGAAAGGAACCAAGCTCACACGCGAAGAGCTTGAGCAACTGGAGATGGGCGCGCTGCGCAAGGTCGAGATCACCAGTTCTAAGATTGACGTGAACGCTGAGATCGGCGACATCGAGCGGCGCACTGAACGGCAGATCAAAGTCCAGGAACAGCTTCACAACGAGAACGTCGAGAAGCTGCAAAAGGGCGATGAACTTCCGCCGGGCGTCATCAAGATGGTCAAGGTCTTCATCGCAATGAAGCGCAAGCTGTCAGTAGGCGACAAGATGGCAGGCCGACACGGAAACAAGGGCGTCATCGCGCGCATACTTCCCGAAGAAGATATGCCGTACCTGCCCGATGGCACGCCGGTCGAAATCGTTCTCAATCCGCTCGGCGTTCCTTCGCGTATGAACGTGGGGCAGATACTTGAAACGCACCTTGGGTGGGCGTCGAAATCCATCGCCAATAAGATCGGCGACATGCTTTCAGACAGCACGCGCGGTGGAGAGCTTCGCAAAATCTACAAAGATATTTTCACGACCCCTGAGCAACAGGAGCGATTCAGCGAACTGTCGGACGCAGACCTTATTGACCACGCCAGAACTTTAGTTGAGGGCATTCCGTTCGCCTCGCCTGTCTTTGATGGTGTGCGCGAGTCGGAGATCAAGAAGCTGCTTGATATCGCGGGGCTGCCCGGATCAGGCAAGACGGTTCTCTACGACGGAATGACCGGCGATGCGTTCGAGCAAAAAGTCACGGTCGGATACATCTACATGATGAAGCTTTCGCATCTGGTTGACGACAAGATTCACGCTCGTTCAATCGGGCCGTACTCGCTCATCACGCAGCAGCCGTTGGGCGGCAAGGCGCAGTTCGGCGGCCAGCGATTCGGAGAGATGGAAGTGTGGGCGCTTGAAGCATACGGCGCGGCGCACATCCTTCAAGAACTGCTGACGGCCAAGAGCGATGACGTGGCAGGGCGCTCGAAGATTTATGAAGCGATAGTTAAGGGCGAAGCTGACTTTGATCCCGGCGTGCCTGAATCATTCAACGTCTTGATTCGCGAGCTTCAATCGCTTTGTCTCGATGTTGAGTTGATGCGCCGAAGCGAAGAAGAAGTGATGGAATGATTGATTCATTGATTTATGGGGCTGTTGAATCAGCAGCCCCGTGAATCAATGACCCAATCCTCAACAGAGGAAGGTGATTAAGAAATGTTTAGGACACACGAACAGAAAACGAACCTCGCACCTGACTTTGAGGCGATTAGAATAAGTCTCGCTTCACCGGAAAAGATTCTTTCCTGGTCGCACGGTGAAGTGACCAAGCCGGAGACGATCAATTACAGGACTTTCAAACCGGAGCGCGACGGACTGTTCTGCGCAAAGATATTCGGACCCGTCACCGACTGGGAATGCCTCTGCGGAAAATATAAAAGAATGAAGCACCGCGGCGTCGTGTGCGACAAATGCGGCGTCGAGGTTACACAATCGAAAGTTCGCCGCGAGCGGTTGGGCCATATCAAGCTCGCCTCGCCTTGCTCGCACGTATGGTTCTTCAAAGGACTCCCTTCGCGCATCGGCCACCTGCTCGACATACCTCTGCGCGAGCTTGAGAAGGTGCTCTACTTCGAGTCCTACATCGTGGTTCATCCCGGCGATGCCCCGGCTGAAAAATCGGGCGATCCCGATAAAGAGACGGGGCTGAAAGAGCGCGAACTGCTGACGGACGAGCGATACCGCCAACTGATGCAGGAGTTCCCCGGCAAGTTTGTTGCAAAGATGGGCGCGGAAGCAATCAAAGAGTTGCTGAGGCGGGTTGACGTGGAAGACCTGTCGGTCGAAATGCGCCGCAGGATGAAGGACGAGACTTCGCAGCAGAAAAAGCTCAAGTATTCAAAGCGGCTTAAAGTGGTTGACGCTTTCCGCCGTTCGGGCAATCACCCTGAGTGGATGATACTTGATGTGATTCCCGTGATTCCGCCTGAGCTAAGGCCGCTCGTGCCGCTCGACGGCGGCAGGTTTGCGACCAGCGACCTGAACGACCTTTATCGTCGCGTCATCAATCGCAACAACCGACTGTCGAAGCTCATCGAGTTGAAAGCGCCCGAAGTCATCGTGCGAAACGAAAAGCGCATGCTTCAAGAAGCAGTTGACGCGCTGTTTGACAACGGTCGTCGAGGCCGTGTGCTCAGAGGCGCGAACAATCGCCCGCTCAAATCGCTTTCAGATACGCTGAAAGGCAAACAGGGCCGATTCCGCCAGAACCTGCTCGGCAAGCGCGTTGATTACTCCGGTCGTTCGGTGATCGTCGTCGGCCCGGAGTTGAAACTTCATCAGTGCGGGTTGCCTAAGAAGATGGCGCTCGAATTGTTCAAGCCGTTCATCTACAACCTGCTTGAGAAGAAACAGTATGCTGCGACAATCAAGCAGGCGAAAGAGATGGTTGAACGACAGGAGCCTGTTGTTTGGGACATCCTCGAAGAAGTGATTCGCGAGCATCCCGTGTTGCTCAATCGCGCGCCGACGCTGCACCGCCTCGGCATTCAGGCATTCGAGCCTGTGTTGGTCGAAGGCAAAGCCATCAAGATCCACCCCCTGGTCTGCACCGCCTTCAACGCCGACTTTGACGGCGACCAGATGGCCGTGCACATCCCGCTTTCACCCGAAGCGCAGGTCGAAGCAAGTGTGTTGATGCTCGCTTCTAACAACATCCTCAGTCCGGCCAACGGCCAGCCCATCGCTGTCCCGACGCAGGACATAGTGTTGGGATGTTACTACCTGACGACTTCGAAAAAGGATGACAAATTCGCGGGCCGCAAGTTCTCTTCGACCGACGAAGTATTGCTTGCGCTCGACGCGGGCGAAGTCCACACGCAGACGCCTATCAAGCTCATGTTCAGCGGCGAGTTGCTTGATCTGGATCAGGAGCGCGACGATCAGGACGTGATTCGGGCGACGGTTCGCAAGCTTCAAAATCGCGTCATCGACACGACCGTTGGCCGCGTCATAATGAACGAGCACCTGTCTGTGAACATGCCTTACATCAACGGCACGCTCAGAAAGAAAGGGCTCGGCGCTCTTGTCAACTACTGTCACCTGCGCCTGGGTCACGCCGAAACGGTTCGCATACTGGACAAGGTGAAAGACCTCGGATTCCTGTATGCGACGAAGGCAGGCATATCAATCGGCGTTGACGATCTGGTTACGCCGCCTGCGAAAGTAGAACTTGTTCAACAGGCGCAGAACGAAGTTGCCGAAATCGAAGTCCAGTACAAAGAAGGCATCATCACCAACGGCGAACGATATAACAAGGTCATCGCTATCTGGAGCGACGTGACCGAAAAAGTCGCCGAGGCGATGTTCAAAGAGATGAACAGGGCCGAGACTGAATCGGGCGAGTTGAACCCGATCCTCGTCATGGCCGACAGCGGCGCGCGAGGCTCCAAGCAGCAGATTCGCCAGCTTGCAGGTATGCGCGGATTGATGGCAAAGCCTTCGGGCGAAATCATCGAAACACCGATACGCGCGAACTTCCGCGAAGGGCTGAACGTGACGCAATACTTTATCTCGACGCACGGCGCGCGAAAAGGTCTTGCCGACACTGCGCTCAAGACGGCGGACTCTGGCTACCTGACCCGCCGACTGGTTGACGTTGCGCAGGACGTGATTATCAGCGAGCCGGATTGCGGCACGCTTCGCGGCATCGTTGCTACGGCGATCATCGAAGGCGGCGAGGAGATCGAATCCTTGCGCGACCGCATCATTGGTCGCGTGGCGCTCGTAGACATATCCGACCCGATCACGGGCGAAATAATCGTTGAAGCTAACGAAGAGATCACCGAAGACCTCGCGGCTCAGATTCAACTCGCGGGCGGAATCGAGCGCGTAAGGATTCGTTCGGTTCTGACCTGTGAATCCCGTCGCGGCGTTTGCGTGAAGTGTTACGGTCGCAACCTTGCGACAGGCCGTCTGGTCGAGTTAGGCGAGGCGACCGGCGTCATCGCCGCTCAGTCAATCGGCGAGCCGGGCACGCAGCTTACGATGCGCACGTTCCACATCGGCGGCGTCGCGGGCGGCGTGTCGGAAGTCACCAAGCACGAAGCGCGCACTACGGGCACGGTCAAGTTCGAAGACCTTCGCACGGTTCGCAACCGCGATGGCGATTTGATAGCGATGAATCGCAATGGCTCAATCGTGTTGATTGATGAACGCGGGCGCGAGTCGGGCCGCTATCAGATAGTTTACGGCGCGACGCTCAAGGTCATCGACGGCCAGCACGTCGAAGAAGGTCAGGAACTTGCAGAATGGGACCCTTACACTTTCGCCATATTGACGGAAGACGCGGGCTTCATTCATTTCAAAGACCTGATCGAAGGCGTGACGGTTCGCGAAGAAGTTGACGAAGTGACGGGACTTTCGCATCTCGTGGTGATTGATTCGCCTGATGAAAAACGTCAGCCGCGAATCGAAATCCGGGATGAAAAAAACAAGATGCTCAAGTCTTATCAAATGCCGGTGCGCGCTAATCTGCTCGTTGCAGATTACGACGATTGGAAGAAGAAGCGTGGCGGAGCATCAAGCTCGACTAAGGCGCAAGAAGAGAAAGAGCACGTGCGCGTTGCTCCGGGCGACATCATCGCCAAGATTCCGCGCGAGACTACGAAGACCAAAGATATCACGGGCGGTCTGCCGCGCGTGGTGGAATTGTTCGAAGCTCGCAAGCCGCGCGAGACGGCAGTGATGACCGAAATAGACGGCACAATCAAGTTCGGCCCAATCACTAAGGGGCTTCGTCGCGTTATAGTCGAAGCGCCCGATGGCGAGAAGCGCGAATACTCGATTCCTCGCGGTGTTCACATCAACGTGCAGGAAAGCGATCTGGTGAAAGCGGGCGAGCCGTTGATGGATGGCCCGCTCAACCCGCACGACATTCTCGCCGTGCGCGGTATTGAAGAATTGCAGCGTTACCTCGTCAACGAGATTCAAGAGGTCTATCGGCTGCAAGGCGTGAACATCAACGATAAGCATATCGAAGTGATCGTGCGACAGATGCTTCGCTGGGTGCGAATCAAGGAAGTGGGCGACACTGAGTTCCTGCTTGAGGATATGGTTGATCGCTTCCGCTTCCAGGACGAAAACGAACGCGTCATGGCCGAAGGCGGGCAGGCAGCTCAAGCCGAACCGCTGCTGTTGGGAATCACCAAGGCGTCGCTGTCAACCGAGTCGTTCATATCGGCTGCCAGCTTCCAGGAGACGACGCGAGTATTGACCGAAGCCGCAATCAGCGGCAAGGTGGATTACCTGCGCGGCCTGAAAGAGAACGTCATTATGGGACGATTGATTCCAGCCGGAACAGGTATGGAATTCTATCGCAACATAAAGCTTGAGCCGGATAAGACCGAAGAGCGGGAAGATTACGGCGAATACGAAGAAACAGAGATTCCTGCCGCTGAAGATTTCCGCGCTGAGGCTAAAGAAGTCGGCGATTAGTCTACCTTGCGTTGAGTTAAAAACAGGGATGGAAGAGCAGTCAAGCTCCTTCATCCCTGTTTTTTTGATTATTTCAAAAGAAGAGCGCAGGCTGACAAATTATTTTTTGTATGCCTCTACAGCAAGCTCCGTTTGCGGAGTGTAAGTGTTGTTTGCAACATCGGCGACCCACTCGGCCCGTTGCTGTGTGTTGTTTTTCTCTTCATAAGTAAAAGCGATCAGCAATTTCGTCTTGCTGCCTTTAACAGGGCTTATAGTCCAGCCTTGAAAAGTGAGCAAGTTGCCGACCCTGCGCGATTTTTCAAGCTGCTGCGTCAAATAATCATCAACGCTTAGCCCTGACTGTGATGAAGGCGATTGACGTAATTTGGCGAGCATAGGCTGCGCCATATGCGGATCAAGTTCATGCGGCTGCGAAGAGAAGTGTGAATATGTATACCAGCCGATGCCTGCCATAAGTATAAATGCCACAACGCCTGCAACCGCGTTCACCCATTTCGGTCTGCTGCTGTCGTTGACTTTTGAGTTTCGCTTTTTCGCTTGTCTCTTTTT
>DATEKX010000845.1:0-21635 GCA_035277165.1 Blastocatellia bacterium
GCTATCGCGCGCGTCTCTGAAGATTATTTCCGCGTCACCGGAGCAGAACCGCTTTTGGGCCGCGCGTTTCTTCCCGAAGAACAACAGCCCAACGGCCCGTTTGTGGCCGTCTTGAGCTACGGCTTATGGCAAAAACGATTCGGCGCAGAGCCGAATGTGATTGATCAAACAATAATGGTCAATGGTCGCTCTGCAACCATCGTCGGCGTTATGCCAAAAGAGTCGCAATGGCCTGATGATGTAGAGCTTTGGATTCCGCTCGGCTTCGGATCAACGCCGCCGGACTGGGCTATGAAGCGCGACAATCAAATATTCAACGCAGTAGCGCGACTAAAACCCGGCGTGACGGTCGAACAGGCTACGGCTGCAATTAAAATAAATGCAAGCCGCGTCGAACAGGAAAATCCCGCCACGCGCGCAGGCATAACAGGCCAAGCCATCTCCTTACATGAATACATAGTCGGGCCTGATCTTCGTCGCGCGCTTCTGATTATGCTCGGAGCGGTCGGCTTCGTGTTATTGATCGCCTGCGTAAACATAGCCAATCTGTTGCTTGCTCGCGCCGCGACTCGCGAGCGGGAAATAGCTATTCGCACGGCGCTCGGCGCAGGCCGGATTCGATTGATTCGCCAACTGCTGACGGAGAGTTTTCTGTTATCAATAGCGGGCGGCGCGCTTGGGCTATTGCTTGCGCTCTGGGGAATCGCAGCTCTGAGAACCACGGCTTCCAACAGCGTTCCGCGACTTGCCGAAGCGGGCATTGATGGCGGCGTTCTCGCGTTCGTCGTTGCCGTATCGCTCATCACGGCTCTTGTATTCGGATTACTGCCTGCAATGCACGCTTCAAAGCCCGACTTAACACAGTCACTCAAAGAAGGCGGGCGAGGTTCCACGGGAGGCGCGCGCGCGCGACGAACGCGCAGCCTGCTCGTAGTAGCCGAAGTAGCTTTGTCGCTCGTGCTGTTGGTAGGCGCGGGGCTGATGATTCGCAGCTTTTTCAGATTGCAGCAGATTGACCCGGGCTTCAAAGTAGATAACCTGCTAACGCTCGATTTGACTGCGCCGAGATCGAGATATCCGAAGCCTGCCGACGCAGCGACCTTCTACGAAAAAGTTATTGCCCGACTGCAAACCTTGCCCGGCACTCAGTCAGCCGCTGCAAGCTCTGCTCTGCCGCTGGGCGGAGGCGGTTTTTATCTGGGCCGCGCGTTCCTTAATGAAGGTGCGCCGCCGCCGCCCGACGGCGAAGAGTTCAACGGACAATGGAATGTCGCATCTCCTGAATTTTTCAACACGCTCGGCATACATTTTCTGAGAGGCCGCGACTTTTCAGACCGCGACACGGGTGATTCGACTCCTGTCATCATCATCAACCAGACGATGGCCCGCGAGATGTTCGGAGACTCGGACCCGCTCGGCCATCGCATCAAGTCATGGCGAGACGAGAACGTGCTGCGCGAGGTCGTCGGCGTAGTTGAAGACGTGCGATATTTCGGGCGCGACGATAAACTTCAATCAATAGCTTACGTGCCTCACCGTCAGGACAGTTGGGCTTCGATGACGGTCACTATCCGCTCGACTGGCGACCCGGCAAGCCTCGCTGCCGCTATCCGCGAAGCAGTAGCGGCGGTAGATAAAGACATCGCCGTCGCAAATATCCAAACCATGCAGCACATACTGGATGATTCGGTCGCGGGGCGGCGATTGAACATGATGTTGCTGAGCATCTTTGCCACAGTAGCATTGATTCTGGCATCGGTTGGAATTTACGGCGTGCTCTCTTATTCCATCGCTCAGCGCACACATGAAATCGGCGTTCGCATGGCGTTGGGAGCTAAATCCACGGACGTGTTGAGACTGGTTGTAGGGCATGGATTGAAGCTCGTGCTGGCAGGCGTAAGCATTGGGCTGGCAGGCGCGTTCGTATTGACTCAGGTGATGAAGAGTCTGTTATTCGAAGTGTCTGCTACCGATCCGCTCACTTTTGCAGTCATTCCTTTGATACTTACAGCAGTGGCGTTGCTGTCGAGCTATGTGCCCGCTCGCCGCGCGATGAAGGTAGACCCGATGATCGCACTTCGTTACGAATGATTTGAAATTTCCTTAGAGGCGACAAAAGGCGGTGGCCTCTACGCCATCGCTTAAAAAACCGGAGGTTCACTATGTTCACCAAATTGAGCAGGACTATATCTTTCCTATTCGTTATTGCGCTCGTCTGTATGATGCCGCGCATTTCGTCAATGCAGGCTGCCGCGTCGCAATCAACGCAATCAACAACGCAGCGCACCACGTCTAAAGACGATAGCAACTGGAACTGGACTCACTCGGAAAACGGAATAAAATTCAGCGTGACCATTCACGGCGAAGTCGAATTCGAGGACGATTACAGCGACGTAAGAGGAATAAAAACAGACGATGGCTCGCTCCGCATATTGGACGAGCGCGGCGGCGTGACTCGCAGGTTTGAAGTTAAAGTGACCTCCGAGGGAATAAAGCGTTCTTATTCGATCAACGGTCAATCAAGCCCGATCAACGATGAAGCGCGCGCGTGGCTCAAAAAAGTATTGAAAGATACCGTGATCCAGGGCGGCTATGACGCGAAACCACGAGTGAGAAGGATTCTGGCGCAAAGCGGGCCGAGCGGCGTGCTTGCGGAGATTTCCACGCTCAAGAGCGATTACGTCAAGCGCATATATTTTGACGAGTTGCTTGCTCAAGGCAATCTCGATGCGGCGACTGCGAGGCAGGCTCTAAGACAGGCCGCGCAGGAAATCAAATCCGACTACGAAAAATCTCAGCTTCTAATAAAGATGTCGGCAAACTATGTCCGCGACGATCAATCGCGCGAGATTTATATCGAAGGAGTGAACTCGATTAATTCGAGCTACGAAAAGGGGCGCGCGCTTTCGGCGCTGTTGAAGCAAGGCAATTTGAGTCACGAAAATCTTCTATTCACGATTAAGTCTGCTCATAACATTTCTTCCGATTATGAGAGAGCGCAATTGCTGATCAAGATAGCCAGCGGATTCCCGCTTGATGAACGCGCGCGCGCAGCTTACCTCGAAGGAATTTCGTCCATGTCTTCAGACTATGAAAAAGGGCGCGTGCTTTCAGCTCTGCTGAAGAAGGATGACCTTCGCAAAGAGAATCTGCTTTTCGCAATCAAATCCGCGTCAACCATCAATTCCGATTACGAGAGAGCGCAGTTGCTAATCAAGATTGCCGCCGCAAGCTCAGGCGACGAATCAGTCCGCAACGCTCTGGTAGATTCTGCGCGTTCTATAAGGTCTGAATATGAGCGCGGGCGCGTGCTTTCGGCGGTGTTCAAATAAATCGAATAGAGGGATTATGGGTACCTTGTTTCAAGACCTGCGTTACGGCATTCGGATGCTGGCAAAGAAGCCCGGCTTCACCATCGTTGCCGTGCTTGCGCTCGCTTTAGGCATTGGCGCAAACACCGCGATCTTCAGTGTTGTTAATGCCGTGTTGATTCGTTCGCTTCCCTATCGAGCGCCAGAGCGACTTGTTTCGCTGTGGGAGTCCGGCTCGGATAAGTCTGAAAATTCATCAGTCGCCTCGGCCAACTTTTTCGACTGGCGAGAGCAGAATCACGTCTTCGAGGACATCGCCATATTCAATTCCTGGGAGCCGAGCCTAACGGGCAACGACGCGCCTGAGCGCGTGGGCGGGATACGCGCGTCTCCGAGCCTGTTTCGCCTGCTCGGAGTAGAAGCGGAACGCGGTCGCGCCTTCACGGATGAAGAAGGCAAACCGGGAGCAGGCCGCGTAGCCATCTTGAGCCATAACCTCTGGCAACGGCGTTTCAACTCAGCCCCCGACATCATCGGGCAGGCAATCAAGCTCAACAGTAATGACTATACAATCATCGGCGTCATGCCTGCTGGGTTTCAGTTTCCTCTGCCGAACCTGTTTTTCGGTTCGCGCGAAATTGCTGTGGGCGGCGCGGAAGTATGGGTGCCTCTGGCTTTCGATACTGCGAAACTGCAACGCGATAATCATGCTTATGCAGCGATAGCCCGTTTGAAAGAAGGCGTGACCCGCGAACAGGCTCAAGCCGATATGGACGCCATCAGCTTCAGGCTCGCAGAGCAATATCCCCTCTCGAACGAAGGGTTGTTCGCCCACGTCGTGCCTGTGAGCGAAGGCGTGGTCGGCAATGTGCGCCCTGCGCTGCTCGTGCTGTTCGGCGCAGTCGGGTTCGTGCTGCTGATAGCCTGCGCTAACGTGGCGAATCTGATGCTTGCGCGCGCAGCTTCGCGACAAAAAGAGATCGCCATAAGAACGGCTCTGGGAGCCAGTCGCAGCCGTATCGTTCGCCAGATGCTTACCGAAAGCATGTTGCTTTCAGTGCTGGGCGGCATTCTTGGCTTTCTAGTCGCGCTCTGGGCCGTAGACTTTCTCGTCGCGCTCAGCCCCGCAGACATTCACTACGCCAGTCGTCCCGGTCTTGACGGCTTTGTGCTTGGCTTTACGCTTGTGGTCGCGCTGTTGACGGGATTGCTATTCGGACTCGTGCCCGCGCTGCAAGCTTCAAAGCCTGATCTTAATTCATCGCTCAAGGAAGGCAGTCGCGGTTCAACCGAAGGCTTCAGCCGCCACCGCTTCCGCAGCCTGCTGGTCGTTTCCGAAATTGCCGTGGCCCTGATATTACTGGTCGGCGCAGGATTGATGATAAAGAGCTTCTACAGGCTTCAGAGCATTGATCCCGGATTCAACTCTAAAAACGTCGTGGCAGTTCAGCTCTGGCTGCCCGATTCAAAGTATGCAAACCAGCAGCAACGAGCTACTTTCTTTCAAGAACTGCTAGAGCGCGCAGGCAATCTGCCCGGCGTCGAATCGGTCGGCGCAGTTTCGCATCTTCCGTTAGGCGGGGACGATGCGTCTTTCACACCGACCATCGAAGGCCGAACAGAAAAAGCGGATTGGACCGAGATTCGCGCGACAACGAATGATTATTTTCGCGTGATGAATATTCCAGTCCTCAGAGGCCGCGCGTTCACAAATCAGGATTCAGAACAAGCGACTAAAACAATCGTCATCAGCGAAGCGATGGCCCGCCGCGACTGGCCCGGCGAAGACGCCCTGGGCAAACGCCTCAGTTTCAACAAGGACAGCAACGGCCAGTTCGTCTGGCGCGAGGTCGTCGGCATAGTCGGCAACATACGGCACTTCAGTTTGGAGCAAGAGTCAATCCCGCAAATGTATTTGCCGTATCAGCAGATCACCACGCCGTTCATGTCTTTTGTGACTCGCACCAATCTGACTCCCGGCACGATGGTGGCTGCATTGCGCAACGAAGTGTTAGCTATGGACAAAGACCAGCCGGTTTACAACATCAGGACGATGGAGCAACTGGTATCGAGTTCTGTTTCAAAGCCTCGTTTTACCATGCTGCTGCTTGCGATCTTTGCGGGCGTGGCTTTGCTGCTTGCGGCGGTCGGCATCTACGGCGTGATGAGTTATTCAGTCACAGAGCGCACGCACGAAATTGGCATTCGCATGGCGCTTGGCGCAAAACAAAGCGATGTGTTGAGGCTCGTAGTAGGACAGGGATTCAGACTGGCAATGATCGGCGTAGCCGTCGGGCTTGCCGGAGCGTTCTTATTGACTCGCATTATGACGAGCCTTTTATTCGGCGTGTCGGCTACAGACCCGCTGACGTTCGCTGTGATTTCATTGATTTTGGCAGGAGTGGCTCTGGGAGCCTGTTTCGTGCCCGCTCGCCGCGCCACACGCGTAGACCCGATGGTCGCGCTTCGTTACGAGTAGCAAATTGAAAATTAAGAATTACGAATTAAGAATTACGAATTCTCCTTTGATTCCTGATTCTTAATTTTTAATTCGTAATTCTTAATTGGGAGATTTATGGAAACTCTCATTCAAGACTTGCGTTACGGCGCGCGAATGCTGCGAAAGAATTCCGGCTTCACGCTTGTCGCCGTCATCACGCTCGCTTTAGGCATCGGCGCTAACACTGCGATCTTCAGCGTCGTCAACGCTGTGTTGCTTCGCGCGTTCCCGTACCGCGACGCCGACCGTCTTGTCGTATTGTGGGAAAAGAATCAGCAGAATGAACAGAATGTAATTAGTCCGGCCAACTTCTTCGACTGGCAGGAACAGAACAGCGTCTTTGAAGACATGGCGGCGTTTACAGACACGCGCAACAGCCTTGCAGGCGACAACAACCCCGAAGAGATTCCCGGTCAGGTAGCCACCGCCAACCTGTTTTCCGTGCTCGGCGCGGATGCGATGCTGGGCCGAACCTTCTCGCCCGAAGATAGCAAGCCGGGACAAAATAACGTGCTCGTCATCAGCTTTGGGTTATGGCAACGCCGGTTCGGCGGCGATCCCAATGTGATTGGACGCAAAGTAATTCTCAACGCCGAAGATCACACGATCATCGGCGTGATGCCGCCCGATTTCAAATGGCACATCCGAAAAAACTCGCAGACAGGTCAGGCGGCAGAGCTATGGACGACCTGGGTGCTGGACAACGAGTTAAAGCAATGGCGCGGACGATTTATCTGTGCCGTCGCTCGCTACAAACCCGGCGTGACGACTGAGCAGGCGCGTGCCGAAATGGACGCGATTGCAGGTCGTCTGGCCGAACAGTACAAACAGTTCAACACGGGTCAGGGCATCAATATAGTTCCGCTGCGCGAGCAGTTCGCGGGCGAGATTCGGCTGGCGTTGCTGGTGTTGATGTGCGCGGTCGGATTCGTGCTGTTGATTGCCTGCACGAACGTCGCAAGTTTGCTGCTGTCGCGCGCCACCGCTCGGCAAAAAGAGATCGCCGTGCGTCGCGCGCTGGGCGCAAGCCGTCTAGCGATAGTGAGGCAATTGCTGACAGAGAGTTTGTTGCTGGCAGCAATGGGCGGCGTTGCCGGATTAATGCTGGCGTGGTGGGGCACAGAAGCGCTCGTCAGCGTCAGCCCACCGGAACTCGGCGATTTTCAGAACGTCGGAATCAGTTTGCCTGTGCTCGGCTTTACGTTTGCGGTGGCCCTGCTGACCGGCATCATCTTCGGCCTGATTCCGGCTACGGAAGCGTCGAACATCCAACTCAGTAACACGCTCAAAGAAGCGGGCCGGAGCCTTGCAGGTAGTAAACGCAGCCAGCGATTGCGCAGCACGTTGGTCGTCGCTGAAATCGCGCTCGCGCTGGTGCTATTGATCGGAGCGGGCTTGCTTGTTCGCAGCTTCACGCGGTTGCAGAGTGTGGACGCGGGCTTCAATGCGCGCAACGTGCTGACGATGCGCGTCGCGCTGCCGGGTGCGCAATACGATCAGGATGCAAAGAGGATTAACTTCTTCACCGAAGCTGTCGAACGAATGCAGAATTTGCCCGGCGTCGAATCGGCAGGCGCGATCAACTATACACCGTTCATCGGGTTGGGCACTGTAACCGATTTTGAAATCGAAGGCCGTCCAACATCTCAGGACGGGAACGCGACGGGCCTTTGTATCACCGATCAGAACTTCTTCCGCACACTCGAAATCCCGCTTAAACGCGGACGATTCTTCACAGAGCATGAAGTCCGCGAACGGCGCGATGTCGTCATCATCAATGAAGCACTGGCAAAGAAGTATTTCCCGAATGAAGACCCGCTCGGCAAACGCATCATCATTGAGATGAAACCGCCGCTCGTGCCGACCGAAATCATTGGCATCGTCGGTGACGTGCGTCATACGAAACTCGATCAGAATGCCGAGCCGATGTCTTACTGGCCGATGGCTCAAATGCCATACTCATTCATGACGTTTGCGCTTCGCACGCGGGGCGATGCGGCAGCACTCGCGATTGCTGCACGCAATGTGATTCAAACGCTCGACCCGCAACAGCCGGTTGGTAACGTACGCACGCTCGAAAGTTTGGTGGGCAGTTCGATTGCGCGCCAGCGATTCAATACGCTGTTGCTTGCGGTGTTTGCCGTCCTGGCGTTGTTGCTCTCTGCCGTCGGCATATACGGCGTGATGAGCTACGCAGTGGCGCAACGCACACACGAAATCGGCATTCGCGCTGCGCTGGGCGCGACGGCTTCAGACATCCTGCGACTGGTGCTGAAGCGCGGAATGATATTGATCCTGATCGGCATATCAGCCGGGTTGATGGCGGCGTTTGTACTGACGAGATTGATCAAAAACCTGTTGTTCGGTGTGGATGCGACCGACCCGCTGACGTTCGTTGTGATTTCACTAATTCTAATAGGAGTGGCTCTGGTGGCCTGTTTCGTGCCAGCGCGCCGGGCAACAAAAGTTGATCCGATGATCGCGCTCCGTTGCGAATAGCAGTACTGATTCCTAATTGATTCGGGAGGGGATGATGCAAACATTACTTCAAGACCTGCGCTATGGCATGCGCATGTTGTTTAACAAACCCGGCTTTGCAGCCGTCGCTGTTATCACGCTCGCTTTAGGCATAGGCGCTAACACTGCGATCTTCAGCGTAGTGAATGCTGTGCTGTGGCGACCGCTCCCGTTTCGCGAGCCGGGAAAGCTTGTGCGCGTCTATACCGAATTCCCGACAATGGATTTGAGAAAGTTCTGGATGTCTGTGCCGGAATTTATGGACATCAGCAACGAAGCTAAATCATGGGAAAACATCGGCGCATGGTCAACCGGCGGAGTGAATGTTGCGACTGACGCCGAGCCGATTCGCGTAGCGTCGGCAAGTATCACGCGGGGCTTGATCGAAACTCTGGGCGTGCAACCGGCAATTGGTCGCAACTTCTCGCCCGAAGAAGACCGCAATGGCGGCCCGCTGACAGCTATCATCTCTGATGGATTATGGCGGCGCGCGTTCGGGGCCGCGAGCGACATAATCGGCAAAGAGATTCAAATCAATGCGCGTCCGTTCACAGTGATCGGCGTGATGCCTCGCGGGTTCGACTTCCCTGCTGGCAGCAATGATCCTGCGCAGGTCTGGGTTTCGTTCCAGTTCGACCCGGCAAATCCCGGCAATCGCGGCGGGCATTTTCTCAACGTCATAGGCCGCCTGACTCCTGATACCACGATAGAACAGGCGCGCTCCGAGATGGAATCGCTTATGGCCGGTTGGACGAGCGAGAACCGCGCCCGTCACCTCTTGAAACCTGACAACCACCCGGTATTGATGACATCGCTTCACGAAGACGTGGTCGCATCGGCAAGACCTGCCGTGCTGATGCTATTTGGCGCAGTCGGGTTCGTGTTGCTGATAGCCTGTGTGAACGTAGCGAACCTTTTGCTGGCAAGAGCCGAAGCGCGACGGCGCGAGTTCGCTGTCAGGCTGGCTTTAGGCGCAGGTCGCGGAAGACTGCTCAGGCAGTTTCTCGCCGAAGGAATGATACTCGTCCTGTTGGGCGCTGGCGCGGGAATATTGCTGGCAAAAGGCGGATTGGCTCTGGTCATAGCCGCCGCGCCCGACAGCATTCCTCGTACTAGCGAAGTCGGAATTGACCTGCCGGTTCTGGCTTTCACGCTTGGGCTTTCGATCTTTTCAGTGATCATCTTCGCGATGGCGCCGCTCTTTCAAATGCGCCATCGCGATCTGGCAACCTGGCTGCGCAGTTCCGGCCAGCGGACGCTCGGCGGCGGCGGCAACAAGCTTAGAAAGACACTTGTGATTGCAGAAATAGCTTTAGCCGTAATGCCTGTGATCGGAGCGGGGCTGATGATTCGCGCGTTCTGGAAGCTTCAACAGGTCGATCTCGGTTTCAATCCTAACGGCGTGTTGTCGTTCAGCCTCGCGCTTCCCGCAGCGCGGTATCAAAGCCCTGATCGTTTGAACTTTGCAAACAACCTGCAAAGCAAGCTTGCCGCTCTGCCCGGAGTTAAATCGGCGTCAGTTGTAGGCGGACTACCGCCCTTGCGTCCTATTAACGCTAATGACACGGACATCGAAGACTATGTAGGAACGCCGGACGGGCCTGCCGAAAATGTGGATTTCTGGAACGTAGTTGGTCAGGATTATTTTCAGACGATGGGCATCAGAAAAATGGATGGCCGGTTGTTCGAGCCTATAGACAGCGCCGACAGCGCGCAACGAGTCGTCGTTATCAATCAAGCAATGGCGCAAAGGTTCTGGCAAGGAAGCCCGATTGGGCGGCGCATAAGCCCCGGCTCCGCTGGGCCGCAGGTATGGTACACGGTAGTCGGCATCGTCGAAAACACTAAGAATCTCGGGACAGACAAGCCCGCCGGTACCGAACTCTATTTCCTTCAAGCTCAGAGAGTCTCAAGCGGTCTGGGCAGCACAATGAACTTTATAGTAAAAACAGACGGCAATCCTTCGGCGCTCGCGTCGAGCATTCGATCAACAATTTCGGAAATGGACTCAAGCGTTCCGATCTACTCTTTGCAAACCATGGGTGATGTCGTAGCGGCTTCACTGGTCAGGCCGCGCCTGCTTTCACTGCTTTTGGGAACGTTCTCGATAATAGCAATGGTGCTTGCCGCGATAGGCATCTATGGCGTGATGGCGTACACGGTTGCGCAGAGGACTCAGGAAATCGGGGTACGTGTTGCGCTCGGCGCGACTACGCGAAATGTGCTGGCGATGATTTTAGGGCAAGGTCTGAAGATCACAGTCATCGGGCTGGGTGTTGGATTGACCGGGGCGTTCTTTTTGACGCGACTGATGGCAAGCCTTTTATTTGAGGTCAGCGCAACCGACCCGCTCACGTTCGCGTTGGTCGGAGTCACATTGACTGCCGTCGGGTTGTTGGCCTGTTTCGTGCCTGCGCGACGAGCGGCGAAAGTAGACCCGATGGTCGCGCTTCGTTACGAATAGCAAATTAAAAATTACGAATTAAAAATTAAGAATCGAGGACGTAAGAGCAATTTTTAATTTTTAATTTTTAATTCGTAATTGATTCGGGGGGCTTATGGAATCTCTACTTCAAGATTTGCGTTATGGCTTGAGGATGCTGGTCAAAAATCCCGGCGTCACTATCGTTGCGATTATCGCGCTCGCATTAGGGATAGGCGCGAACACTGCAATATTCAGCGTGGTCAATGCCGTGATGCTGAAACCACTGCCTTATAGAAATGCCGACGGGTTGGTGATGGTATGGGAACACAACAGGGCCAGAGACCGTCGCCAAAACGTAATATCGCCTGCCAACTTTCTGGATTGGAAAGACCAGAACAACGTCTTTGAAGACATGGCAGGGTTCTTCGACATTCGGGCCAATCTGACAGAAGTAGACGACCCGGAAGAGATTCCCGGCCAGCGCGTGACAGCCAATATGTTCTCCGTGCTCGGCGCGTATCCAATGCTCGGTCGCGCTTTTGAAGGCGAAGACGGTCAGGAAGGGCATGCCAATCTGGTCATACTGAGTCACGGCTTATGGAAGCGCAGGTTTGGCGGCGACCCCGGCGTGATCAACCAGACGATCAAGCTCAACGGCAGGCCGGTCACAGTCATCGGAGTCATGCCGCCTGATTTTCAATTCTTCATCAAAGCCGGGTCGCTGACGGGCAAGCAGGCGGAAATCTGGACGCCCTTCAACCTCGGCCCAGATTTCCGTGTTCGCAGAGGAAGATTCATGAGCGCCGTCGCGCGACTCAAACCCGGCGTCACAGTTGAACAGGCGCAGGCCGAGATGACACAAATCGCGGACTCGCTCGAACAGCAATACCCGGAATTCGATAAGAACTGGGGCGTGAATCTTGTTCCCATGCGCTCGCAGTTCACAGGCGAAATCAGCACGTCGCTGCTCGTGTTGTTCGGCGCTGTCGTCTTCGTGTTGCTCATCGCGTGCGCAAACGTAGCTAATCTGTTGCTTGCGAGAGCGGCGGCGCGGCAAAAAGATATAGCAATTCGCGCGGCGCTAGGCGCAAGTCGCTCGCGCCTCGTCCGGCAGTTGCTCACTGAAAGCGTGCTGCTGGCAGGTCTTGGCGGCGTGCTCGGATTGCTGGTAGCGGTCTGGGGCGTAGACTTGTTAATAGCGCTCGCGCCAAAGGATTTGCCGCCGCTTGCCGGAGTAGAGATCAATTATCTGGTGCTCGGATTCACGCTGGCGGTTTCTCTGCTTACAGGATTGATCTTTGGACTTGTGCCCGCGATGGAAGCTTCGCGGCCCAACCTCAACGAGACGTTGAAAGAGGGCGGCAGGTCTGCTGCGAGCGGCGCACGCAGTCATCGCGTTCGCAGCGTCTTTGTGGTTGCCGAAATCGCAATGGCCCTCGTCCTGTTGATCATGTCGGGGCTGATGATCCGCAGCTTTGCGCGACTGCAATCGGTCAATCCCGGTTTCAATCCCAATAACCTGCTGACGGTCAGGCTGCTTCTGCCTGCCTCGAAATACCGCGAAGACCCGCAGGTCATATCTTTCTTTCGTCAGGCGCTCACGCGCATTGAAGCAATGCCGGGTGTGCGCTCGGCTGGCGCTATAAGTTATCTGCCGTTCGCGGCGGGCGGCGGCGCGGCCACTGGATTCACCATCGAAGGCCAACCGGCTCCGGCTGCGGGGCAGAAACCTACGCTTGATGTCAGAGTGTGCGACCCGAATTACTTTCAAACGATGAGCATCCCTTTCATCAGAGGCCGAAACTTTACCGAGAAAGAAGCGACCGAAGTTTCGCACGTGGTCATAATCAGCGAAGCGATGGCTCGCGATTACTTTCCGAATGAAGACCCGATTGGTAAGCGCGTCAGAATAGACATGATGGACGACCCGGCTCCGTGCGAGATCATTGGAGTAGTAGGCGATTCAAAGCATCAAGGGCTGGACGTAGAACCCCGCGCGATGTCTTACTGGCCGCACCCTGAACTAACTTATTCGGCAATGACGATAGTCGCGCGCACAGAAGGCGACCCTCTCAGCTACAGTTCGGCGGTGCAAGCGGCGGTGCAGGCGTTGGATAAAGATCAGCCCATCGCCGATGTTCGCACGATGGAGCAATGGCTTTCGGATTCGGTCGCGAAACCGCGATTCATTACATTGCTTCTGAGCGTATTCGCGGCAGTGGCGCTGGTGCTTGCGATGGTGGGAATCTATGGCGTGATGAGTTATTCGGTCACGCAGCGCACGCACGAGATCGGCATAAGAATGGCTCTGGGAGCCAGTTCCACGAATGTGATGAGGATGGTTGTGAGGCAGGGGATGGTTCTTGCCCTGCTAGGCGTAGGCTGCGGGCTGGCTGCTTCTTTCGCGCTAACACGCGTGCTTGCCGGTTTTCTTTTCGGGGTGTCTACTACTGACCCTGTGACGTTCGGCTTGATCGCAGCACTGCTTGCAGGGATAGCGCTTGTGGCCTGCGCTGTGCCTGCGCGACGAGCTACGAAAGTAGACCCGATGATCGCGCTTCGCTATGAGTAGCAAATTAAAAATTAAGAATTACGAATTAAGAAACGAGGATGTAAGAGCAATTCTTAATTCTTAATTGATTCAGGAGGGCTTATGGAGACATTGCTTAAAGACATTCGTTTCGGCGCTCGTACGCTGACGAAAAATCCCGGCTTCGCGGTCGTAGCGGTGATCGCTCTGGCGCTAGGCATTGGCGCAAACACTGCGATCTTCAGCGTAGTCAACGCCGTTCTGCTTCGCCCGCTCCCTTACCCTCACCCCGAGCGCATAATGACGCTGTGGCAAAACCGCGAGGCGAGCGGAGGCCCTGAGCGCGAATGGACGACACCCGCGGATTTTAAAGATTGGAGAGATCAGAGCCAGACCTTCGAGAGCATGGCCGCATTCGCCAACTGGGGGCCTACGCTGACGGGCCAGGATGAGCCGGAACAGCTTCGCGGCGCGATTGTCTCCTACGACATGTTTTCGGTGCTTGGGGCAGAGCCCGCGCTTGGCCGCTCGTTCACGAAGGAAGAAGATCAGCAAGGCGCAGAGCGCGTCGTCGTCTTGAGCAACGGCCTCTGGAGGAGGCGATTCGGGGCAGACCCTTCGCTGGTTGGGAAGACGATCTCGCTCAGCGGCGACAGCTTCACGGTGATCGGGGTCATGCCGCCCAGCTTCAAGTTCCCCATCCTTGACAAGGCAGACGTGTGGAGGCCGATCAACGCCACCCTCCGCCCGACGTGCCAGCGCGGCTGCGTCGTCGTCAGAGTCATGGCGCGCTTGAAACCCGAGGCCACAGTTGACAGCGCGCGGGCAGAGATGGCAGCCATCGCCGCAAGGATCGCGCAGGAAAACCCCGCGACAAACAAGGACGTGGGCGTGACCATCGTCTCGCTGCATGACTTCGTCGTCGGAAATGTGCGAACGGCTGTCTACGTGCTTTTTGGCGTAGTCGCTCTGGTGTTGCTCATCGCCTGCGCAAACGTAGCTAACCTTTTGCTTGCGCGTGCCGCGTCGCGAACGAAAGAGATTGCCATACGGACGGCGCTCGGAGCCCGCCGCTGGCGCATCGTGCAGCAATTGCTGACCGAAAGCATTCTGCTTGCGGTCGTAGGCGGGGCGCTCGGCCTGTTGCTCGCTTTCTGGATGGTGGACATCCTCGTGATGTTTACCCCCGAAGGCACTCCGCGCACCGATGAAATCGGAATAGATGGCCGCGTGCTGGCCTTCTCTTTCGGCGTGGCCTTTTTAACCGGCGTCGTCTTTGGCCTGGTTCCTGCGCTGCAAGCTTCAAAACCCGACCTCAACACATCACTCAAAGAAGGCGGGAAGGGGACGCAAGCCGGTTCACAGGGACGGCTGGCTCGCAACGCCTTGGTCGTGTCAGAGATTGCGCTCGCGCTGATGCTGCTGATCGGAGCCGGGCTGCTGATGAAAAGCTTCGCGAGGCTTCAGCGCGTAGACCCCGGATTCAACCCAACCAATGTCCTGACCGTTGACCTCGGACTTCCCCGGTCGAGCTATTCTGAGCCTCAAAGAATAATTGCGTTCTACAAACGGCTGCTTGATGGCATTAAAACTTTGCCGGGAGTCGAATCGGCAGGCGCGATTACGAACCTCCCGCTCGCAGGGGGCGGCTCTGATGTCAGCTTCGCGATTGAAGGACGCCCGCAGACGGAGACGGACAAGGAGCCCGTCTCGTGGTACGACTCCGTTACTCCCGATTACTTCCGCGCAATGGGCATGCGATTGGTCAGAGGGCGAGAGTTTTCAGAGCGCGACGGCGAGACTTCCCCGAAAGTCGTGGTCATAAGCGAGACCTTCGCGCGCCGTTACTTCCCCGAAGAGGACCCGCTCGGCAAACGCCTGCAATTCGATGAGAAGGATTTTCGCGAGATCGTCGGCATAATGGCCGATGTGAAGCAGTTCGGGTTAGAGGCGGACGCACGCCCCTCGATGTGGTTTTCAGCCAACCAGGATCCCGCAAGAGCCATGTACGTCGTTATGCGCACGAGCGGCGATCCTATGAGTCTGGCTTCGGCTGTCCGCAACGAGGTCTGGTCGCTCGATAAGAATCTCGCCATCGCAAACATCTCGCCGATGGCGCGCATCGTTTCCGAATCAATCGCGCTGCCGCGATTCATCCTGATGCTCGTCGGGTTCTTTGCTGTGGTAGCGCTGGTGCTCGCCGCCGTAGGCATCTACGGCGTGATGAGTTATTCGGTCACGCAGCGAAGGCAGGAGATAGGCATACGCATGGCGCTCGGCGCGAAAGGCTCGGACGTGCTCAAGCTGGTAGTCGGGCAGGGGATGATACTGACTACCATCGGCGTAGCGTTAGGGCTGGCAGGCGCGTTCGGCGTGACTTGGGTGATGAAGAGCCTGCTTTATGGAGTGAGCGCGACCGATCCTGTGACGTTCGGCTTGATCGCGCTGATTCTGGCAATAGTGGCTCTGGGAGCCAGTTTCGTGCCTGCGCGACGAGCTACGAAAGTAGACCCGATGATCGCGCTCCGCTACGAGTAACAAATTAAAAATTAAGAATTAAGAATTAAAAATCTTCCTTCGACTTCTGATTCTTAATTTTTAATTTTTAATTCTTAATTGCTTTGGGAGGACTTATGGAGACATTGCTTAAAGACATTCGTTTCGGTGTTCGGATGCTGGTCAAAAATCCCGGCTTCACTCTTGTCGCTATCGCCACGCTGGCGCTTGGGATTGGCGCGATCACAGCTATATTCAGCGTCGTATATGCGGTGCTGCTTCGCCCGCTGCCATTCAAAGACCCTGACAATCTGATGGTGATACGCGAAACGAAGATTCCGCAATTCCCGGAGTTCTCTGTCGCGCCGGGTAATTTCATTGACTGGCAAAAACAGAACACTGTCTTCGAGCAAATGGCTGCGATAAACACTTCGTCTTTCAACCTGATTGGGACAGGCGAGCCAGAGCGATTGCAGGGCCAGCGCGTCACCGACGGTTTTTTTGCGATGCTTGGCGCGCAGCCTCAGACGGGGCGAATCTTTATGCCCGAAGAAGATCAGCCCGGCCACAGCAACGTAGTGATTCTCAGTCACGGTTTATGGCAGCGCCGATTTGGCGGCGACCCGAATATCTTGAATCAAACGATAACACTCAACGGGCAGAGCTACACAGTGGTCGGCGTTATGCCCACGACTTTTCGTTATGGGGGTCGCAACACAGAGCTTTGGACGCCGATGGCTTTCGCAGCTCAAGACGCTCAACAACATGGTGGACATTATGTTCAGGTAATCGGGCGGCTTAAACCGGGCGTCTCTATTGAGCAAACGCAAGAGGAGATGAACACCATCGCTGGCCGACTCGCCGAACAGTATCCCAACACGAATGCAGGCTGGGGCGTGAAGGTCATACCGCTGCTTGAATCCGCAGTCCGAAGCATAAAACCGGCATTGCTAGTACTGTTCGGAGCCGTCGCCTTTGTGCTTTTAATCGCGTGCGCAAACGTCGCAAACCTTCTGCTTGCTCGCGCAGCTTCGCGACAAAAAGAGGTTGCCATCCGCACGGCGCTCGGAGCGCGACGAGGGCGCATAATCCGTCAACTGTTAACCGAGAGCTTGCTGCTTTCCGTAGCAGGCGGAGTTGTAGGCTTGTTGCTCGCCCTGTGGGGAATAAGCTTGCTGCTGTCGCTTGCGCCGGAAGATTTGCCGCGCGTGCGAGATGTTTCGCTTGACGGTCGCGTGCTGGGTTTCACAGCCGGAATCGCTCTGCTGACAGGTTTGGTCTTTGGGCTCGTGCCTGCGTTGCAGGCATCAAAGCCGAATCTGAATGAGACTTTGAAAGATGCCGGTCGCGGCTCAACCGAAGGCGGGCGACACCACATCATTCGCAGCGGGTTAGTAATATTTGAAGTCGCGACGGCGCTGGTAGTGCTTGTGGGCGCGGGATTGATGATCAAGAGCTTTTTGCATTTGCAGAAAGTTGACCCGGGATTTAATCCCGATAACGCGCTGGTTGTGAACCTGTCGCTGCCGCAGAGGAAATACCCGGAAGACGATCAGCGATCCGCCTTCTACTCTCAACTGATCCAGAAAGTTTCGACTCTGCCCGGTGTTCAATCGACAGGCGCGGCTAATGTATTGCCTCTCGCCGACGATTTCGTACTGGGCTTCGATATAGAAGGCAGGCCGCCTTACGCGCCCGGCGATGAACCAAGCACAAATTACTATGCGGTCAGTACTGATTATTTCAAAGCTATGGGCATTCCCTTGTTGAGAGGTCGCCTGTTTACAGAGCACGATTCAAAAAGCGCGCCGCGCGTTGCCCTCATCAACGAAAAGATGGCGAAGGAGTTTTTCCCTGACGAAGACCCTATCGGCAAACGCATTCACGTCACCAACGGGCCTGTGTTATATCGTGAGATCGTCGGCATAGTCGGCGACGTAAAGCAGTACGGCCTTGATGAAAAAACACCCTCGCAGACTTACGAGCCTTATCTGCAAGCGCCTTTCTCTTTTATGTCTCTGGTAGTGCGAACGGCTGGCGACCCGACCAGTCTAAGCGCAGCGATTCGCAGCGAAGTCCAGAGCCTTGATAGCGAGCAACCTGTATCAAGCATCAAGACGCTCGATCAGATTCTTTCGACCACGATAGCTCAACAACGATTCGCAATGTTGCTGTTTGGAGTATTCGGGGCGGTGGCTATGATTCTGGCAGTAGTCGGCATCTACGGCGTGATGAGCTATTCGGTCACAGAGCGCACGCACGAAATCGGCATTCGCATGGCGCTTGGCGCTGGGCAACGCGATGTGCTCAAACTGATCGTCGGGCACGGAACAATATTGACTCTGATGGGCATAGCGTTTGGTCTGGGTGCCGCCTTCGTGCTCACACGTTTCTTGATAACAAGCTTGATGTCGTCGCTGCTATTCGATGTCAGCGTCACTGATCTTACGATCTTTGCCATCTTCTCAGCGTCGCTGACGGCAGTGGCTCTTGCAGCCTGCGTAGTGCCCGCGCGCCGCGCAATGAAAGTAGACCCGATGGTCGCGCTTCGCTATGAATGATTTGAGATTTCAAATCTGCGAACATGTTACGAAATGCCAACATTCAACCCGCGAAGCGGGTGAAAGATTGTAGCCCATATCGTCAGATATGGGTAAACGGGCGACAGCCTTGCCGCAAAACGAGATTCTGTCGCCCGTTTCACGGGCTGATGTGCGGAGATGACGATTGTACCCAGAGCTGAAGCTCTGGGCTTTATGCTGCCGCCTGCGTGCGCAGGCTGGTGTCGAAACTCTTAAAGGGGGACGGATGGAAACTCTCATTCAAGACCTGCGTCACGGTATGCGTATGCTGGTGAAGCAACCTGGCTTTACCGCCGTCGCTTTGATTGCGCTTGCATTAGGCATAGGCGCAAACACTGCAATCTTCAGCGTCGTCAACGCCGTATTGCTGCGACCGCTGCCTTATAAAGCCCCTGAGCGATTGGTGATGCTTCAGGAGAAATCGCAGCAGTTAAATGTCATGTCCGTCTCGTATTTGAATTTCCTCGACTGGCAAAAACAGAATCAGACGTTTGAGCAGATTGCAGTCGTGCGTCGCAGCAGTTTTAACATCACGGGCGGCAATGAAGCCGAGCGCGTCGCTGGAAGAATAGTGTCTGCGAATTTCTTTTCAGCGCTGGGCGTCGCGCCTGCTAAAGGGCGCGATTTTCTGCCCGAAGAGAACGAGTCGGGCGCAAGCCCTGTCGTTATTGTAAGCCATGCGCTGTGGCAGCGCAGGTTCGGCGCAGACCCAAACCTGATCGGGAAAACGATCAACGTTAACGACAAAGACTTCACCATCATCGGCATTCTGCCATCTGATTTTCAATTCTTTTCTCCGTCCGACCTGTTTGTGCCAATCAATCAGTTCAAGGAAAACTGGATGGCGCGTCGAGGCTCTCGTCCGGGCTTGTTCGTCATTGGTCGTTTGAAATCAGACGCCACTCTGGAACAGGCGCGCGACGATATGCAGAACGTTGCCGCCGCGCTTGCCGAGCAGTATCCGCAGACGAACACAGGCACGGGCGTGGTCGCAAATCTACTTTTTGAAAATGTAGTCAGAGATATTCGACCAACTCTGCTGGTGTTGCTCGGAGCCGTAGGCTTTGTACTGTTGATCGCCTGCGCCAACGTCGCAAATCTCCTGCTCGCTCGTTCGCGCACACGGCAAAAAGAGATCGCAATACGCACGGCCATAGGAGCAAGCCGCCTGCGCATCATTCGCCAGTTGCTGACCGAAAGCGTGCTGCTTTCCGTAACAGGCGGCGGATTGGGATTGCTGCTGGCATTGTGGGGGACTGATGCGCTTGTCGCGTTCATCCCTGACGGGATTCCTCGCGCAGATGGCGTTCACATAGACGGGCAGGTGCTCGGCTTCACGCTTGCGATCTCGCTGCTTACAGGGATAGTCTTCGGGCTGGTTCCCGCCTTACAGTCATCGAAGCCGAATCTCCACGAAACGCTCAAGGATGCCGGAAGGGGCACGACCAGCGGTCGCCTCTTTGTTCGCAACGCATTGGTTGTGGTTGAAGTCGCTTTGGCGCTTGTCTTGTTGATCGGCGCAGGCTTGATGATGCGAAGCGTGCTCAGGCTCACAAATATTGAGCCGGGCTTCGATTCAAAAAACGTAGCGACATTGTCGGTTGCGCTCTCGCCTATAAAATACTCGGATGCAGCAAAGGTTCGACAGTTCTATCAACAGACTCTTGAGCGCATCCAGTCTTTACCCGGCGTTGAATCCGCCGCGTGGACGATAGGGCTTCCTCTTGCCGGAAGCAACGAAACAGCTTTCGCGATTCCGGGCCGCCCGCGCTCAAGCGAGTCGGAAAGTGATCCTCTCGCGGTTGAATACGCCACAAGCTCTGATTACATTCGCGCGCTCGGCATCCCGCTTCTTCAAGGCCGTTACTTCAATGAACAGGACAACGAGAAATCCGGGAAAGTAGTGATCATTGATGAAGCGCTGGCTCGCAGTTTCTTTCCCAATGAAAACCCGATTGGCAAGCGCTTTATAAACGGCGACGATGATAATTCAACACCGGATGCGGGGCGCGAAATTGTAGGCGTAGTAGGTCACGTGAAGCATTACGGACTCGACCCCGATGCTGATTCGAGAATCAAGTTCCAATTCTATGTGCCGTACACGCAGCTTCCCGATCAATTCATGGTGCTCATAACGCGCAGCATGAGCCTTGTAATCAAATCCAACTCTGATACGAAGCAGCTCGCATCATCTGTGCGTAGCCAGATTCAAGCAGTGGACAAAGATCAACCCATTTACGATGTCCTGACGATGGAACAGATAGTAGCCAATGCGACTCTGCAGCAACGCTTTGCCCTGTTGTTGCTCGGAGTATTTGCGGTAGTGGCAATGGTGCTGGCGGCAGTCGGCATTTACGGCGTGATGAGCTATTTGGTCACAGAGCGCACGCACGAAATCGGCATTCGCATGGCGTTGGGCGCGCAAACTTCGGACGTGTTGCGCCTGGTAGCAAAGCAAGGTCTTTTGCTTACTGCAGCAGGCATAGCGACAGGGCTGGCTGCCAGCTTTGCGCTCACTCGTTTGATGTCGAGTTTGCTGTTCGGCGTAACTGCAACCGACCCGATTACTTTCGCAGTGATTCCGCTGATACTGGCAGGAGTGGCTCTGGGAGCCTGTTTCGTGCCTGCTCGCCGCGCCACTAAAGTTGATCCGATGGTCGCGCTTCGTTATGAATAGCGGAAGACAGTCAATTTAGAATCTCAAATCTGAGAAGTTGTTTAAGAAGCTCCGTAGGAGCGACCTGTTAATCTACAGGTCGCTCCTACGGAGCTACAAAAATGATTCTCTTACTGGTTCTATAGACAGGTCGCTCCTACGGAGCTTCTTCTAAAACAGTTTCTGAAATCTCAATTTTCTGCCTTTCGCCTTCTGACACGCATCGAGCCGGAACAACGCGCCTTTCGGCAACGTTAATATATTCTACAAAAGAAATTCAGAGATCAGGGTTGCGGGCATGACCCGTTAGAGGCGGAGAACTATGCCGGTGAGGATCAACTCAACAGGTTTTTATGGCGGCGAGTCGGCAAGCTGGCAACTGGCTGGCTTGACGTTGTCAGAATCAATTTATCCCAAAAATCTCAAGATGACTGCTCACAGGCACGAGCCTGCATATTTCGGCATAGTGCTGGGCGGCGCTTATGATGAAACTGTTGAAAGAAAAACGCGCCACTGCAAACAGCTTACTACGGTCTTCCACCCTCAAGGCGAATCTCACTCGGTCGCTTTTCAAAACCGAGAGGCTCGCATTTTTCGGATCGAATTAAATCAGAGATG
>DATEKX010000846.1:0-5193 GCA_035277165.1 Blastocatellia bacterium
CTTGATGACTCGCTCGCGCTCCTTTAGCGATTTCAAAACGATCACGCCATCGCGCTGCGGGACTTCTTTATAATCGCCCGAAGCGAAATCGAAGTAATAAGCGCGGCCCTCGCGCCGTTCGTAAAAACTCTTCTTGCCAGCCGCGAGCAATTGCTCGACAACATTTGGAATCTGTTGCCCCTCTTCGCGCATCCGAGCGACAGACTTTTCAACGCCTATCACGTCCCACAACTCGAACGTGCCGAACTGGTGATTGAATCCCCACTTCACAGCGTTATCAATATTCACGATGTCGTCTGCGATTTCGGGGATGCGATTGGCCGCATAAAGGAGGTTCTGGCTGATGGTCTTCCACAGGAATTCGCCTACGCGATCTTTCCCGTAAACAAGAGTGCGTATTCTTTCGGCTGCGTCTTCAATCGCCTTTGCCGCATCAATCGAAGGGATGCGAATTTTCTGCGCGGGCTTGTAATCCATCTCGACGTAATCGAGCGCCCAGTATTCAGTCTTGCCGCCTTCGCCTCTCTGTTTTTTGTAAAAGCCCTGCCCCGCTTTGTTGCCCGTCCAGCCGCGCTTGACCATCTCGCGAAGGAAATCCGGCGGCACGAGCACATCTCGCTTCTCGTCATCGGGCACTGCCGGGTAGAGGTTCTCCGCGACGTAAAGCGCAGTGTCCAGGCCGACTATGTCAGTGGTTCTGAATGAAGCCGATTTCGGTCGCCCGACGAGCGGGCCTGTCATCGCATCAACTTCTTCAATCGTGTAGCCGCCTTCTGTCATCACGCGAATCGCGTTGAGCGAACTGAACGTCGCAATGCGATTGGCAATGAAGTTGGGTGTGTCTTTGGCAAACACAACGCCTTTTCCGAGCCTGCGGTCGCAGAAATCCGCGACGAAGTGCGTCACTTCTGGCAACGTTTCTGCCGTCGGAATTACTTCGAGCAATTTCAGGTAGCGCGGCGGGTTGAAGAAATGCGTGCCGAGAAAGTGCTTGCGAAAATTATCACTCATCCCTTCGGCCATAGCACGGATCGGAATGCCTGAAGTATTCGAGCTTATGATAGTGCCTGCCTTCAGATGGCGCTCGATGCGGGCATAAAGGTCGCGCTTGATTTCAAGCTTTTCGACAATCGCTTCAACGATCCAGTCAACACCTGAAATCTTTTCCAGGTCGTCATCGAAATTCCCTGTCGTTACAAGACCCGCGAGCGCCGGAGAATAGAAGGCTGCGGGCTTAATCTTCTTCGCCGCTTCAAGCCCCGCGTTCACTATTCGATTTCTCACCTGCTTGCTTTCGAGCGTCAGCCCGCGCGCCTCTTCCTGCTTCATCAATTCTTTCGGCGCTATGTCTAATAACAAAACCTCCACGCCTGCGTTCACCAGATGAGCGGCTATCTGCGCGCCCATTGTGCCGGAACCTAAAACAGCAACCTTGTTAATTTTATAACTCACAATCTCTCTCCAATTTTCTCTTTGGCCCTCTTGCCGACCGTCACACAATAGCCACGGACTTCTCTTCTGCATACAGCCGATCTATCACCTGCTCGTACTTCTTTTCGATTACGCTGCGCCGAGGCTTGAGCGTTGGCGTCAAATCACCTGACTCAATCGTCAACTCGTGTTCCAGCAGCGCAATCTTTTTCACTTTCTCCCACTGGCTAAGCTGCGCCGTGTACTTATCTACTTGCCGCTGAATCAGATCAATGATTCGAGGATGAGCAAGAAGCTCGTGGTCGTCTTTGCAAATGATGCCTTTCATTTCGGCATAAGATCGCAGCAACTCCATGTTCGGAACGATCAGCGCCGAAGGGAACTTTCTCGCATTGCCGACCACGAAAACCTGCGACACGAAGCGGCTCGATTTTATAAGGCTTTCGACTCTTTGCGGCGCAACGTATTTCCCACCGCTCGTCTTCATCAATTCTTTTTTGCGATCTGTGATCGCCAGAAATCCGTCTTCGTCAATGTGGCCGATGTCACCTGTGCGAAACCACCCGTCGCCTGTGAACGCTTCTTCGTTTTCGGCTGGCCGGTTGTAGTAGCCTTTCATCACGGTGTCGCCTTTGACTAATATCTCGCCGTCTTCGGCTATGCGAACCATCACGCCATCCATGACAGGCCCGACCGTGCCTATGCGATTGCGAGTTTCCGTATTGCACGAAATTGATGGCGAAGTTTCAGTCAATCCATAACCTTGCAGAATCGGCATTCCCGCAGCATCGAACAGGTAAGCGATTTCAGGCGCGAGCGGAGCGCCGCCGGAAATAAAGACGCGAACCTGACCGCCGACCGCTTCGCGCCATTTCTTAAAGACCAGTGCGTCTGCGATCTTGTGTTGTAACGAAAGCCACGGCCCGACTGACTGTTTGCGATCTTTTCGCTCGGCCCATTTGCGGCCTACGTCGAGCGACCACAGGAAAATCTGCTTGCGAGGAAAACCTGCCGCGATGCCGCGTTCGATTATTCGCCCGTAAATCTTCTCGAACATACGAGGCACGCTGGTCATCACAGTCGGATGAACTTCCGCGAGATTTTTTGCGACCGCTTCAATGCTCTCCGCATAAGCGACGACCGTCCCGCAATACGAATACAAGTACCAGACCGCGCGTTCGAAGATGTGCGTGAACGGCAGATATGTGAGCGCGACATCGCGGCGGCCTTCAAGTTCCAACCAGTGATAGCTGTTCAGCGCATTAGCTGTGAGATTTTTATGCGTCAGCATCACGCCTTTTGGATCGCCCGTCGTGCCCGAAGTGTAAAGCAGCGTCGCAAGGTCTTCGGGACTAGCAGCCTTCCAGAACTTTTCATACACGGACGGGTCTTCGCCGTACAGCGCGCGTCCCCGATTGATCAATTCTTCGGCTCGAATGACGCCGCTCGATTCCGTCGCGTCAGGCAGTGCATCGAAGGCGATGACATATTCAAGCGTCGTCACTCGCTCTCGCATCTGAAGAGCTTCCTGGAAAAAAGCTGACGAGACAAAGATCGCCCGCGCGCCCGAGTCTCTGAGAATGTATTCGACCTGATCTCGCGCTTGAGTCGTGTAGATAGGAACGTCAACAGCACTAATGGCGAGCGACGCGAGGTCTGCGATATTCCATTCGGGGCGATTTTCAGACCAGATCGCTATGCGATCTCCGTTTCGGAATCCGAGTTTGGAAAGCCCGAGCGCAAGTTCTCTGACTCGCCGCGCCACATCGCCGTAGGTAAGCGAATGCCAATCAGTTCCCTTCTTGTAACGCATGAACTCGTCTTCGCGGAAACGGTCAACCGCCGCGTTGAAAAGTTCATTCAATGTTCGAGGCTCTGCGCTCATATAAAACTCGAAATCAACTCAGTCGCTTGCAATGCCGTTCATCAGAAGATCAATCACGGGCTCGGCTGTGGAAACAAGGCTGTAACGCTTGCGGCTCAGAACCCAGTTGGTAGCCATTTCGTCAAGCGCCCCGAACAGCACTTTGGCGGCAATCGTAGTGTTCAGCCCGCGCCTGAATACGCCGTTCTTCTGCCCTTCTTCGATCACCATGCGAATCTGATCCAGGTATTCAGCTACCTTCGTCGAAGAGAACTGCTCCATAAATTTTGTTGAAGATCGAAGCTCGACCTGAAAGACGACCGCAAGGTCGCGATCACGACCAAGCAGGTCAAGGTGCGCTTGAACTATCTGCTTCAGTTTTTCCAGAGGGTCGCTGATTTTTTCAAGCCTCTTGCGTCCAAGCGACAACGCTTCATCCATCACGTGATTGAATATGGAAACAAGGATGTCATCTTTGTTCTTGAAGTATAGATAGACAGTCCCGTCTGCGACGCCCGCTTCGCGCGCCACATCAGCGACCTTTGAATTGAAGAACCCGCTTCTTGAGAAGACCTTTATCGCGGCACGAAGTATGGCTTCGTACTTGCCGTTCGGCTGCGAGCGTAGACGCGCTGATGCCATTGCTGTCCTTCGTCCAAAAAATGAATGATGGTTCATTCATATTTCTACGCCGAATCTCTGTTGATTGCAAGCCTGAATGCGAATTGGAGACTTCATGATTTACTTATTAATGATTTGCCTGTTTTGCTATTATCTTTATTGAAATGGATTCGATGGAAAAAGAGATCAGTAAGAAATTACGCAAGCACCTGAAAGGTATCACTGCCTCTACGCTCGAAGCGCTTGCCAAGCGGCTCGGCGTGTTGCCTTACGAGCGAGTGTTGCTCACTACGGACATTGGCATCGCGCTCGCCACAACAAACCTTCGCGGCGCAGTCGAAATGCTGAAGGCCGCGCCCGAAGTATCGCGCTTGATCGCCGCGGCAGATATGCGAGTCTGGGGCGAAATAGGAAAGCGACTATCTGCCACGAGCGTAGAATCGGCCATGGGCTTTTTTCTAACCAGCGCATCAACACTCAGTTCGATGGATGAAGAGATGCGTTCGCCCGTGCTTCGCCTCGTAAACAAACAGGCGGCGCTTTCGGCGAGCACGGCCATTGACACGTTCCGGTCTGCGCCTTATATCATCGCTTCCATCGCAGACAATGAAAGCGTCGCGCAGATGCTTACTATCTGTCTTGAGCTTGCTCGCCATTCGGTCAAGCACAGCAACGACCTGCTGTTGGCCGCGCCACAAGTTCTGGCGCAGATAAAGGCGAATGACAAAGAAAACGATGACAGGCTCTTGAGGCGCGCGCTTGCGCTCACATCATCGTTCGCTTTTCGCTCCGGCGGAACAGCCGCAGAGTTTTTCACAGAGCTTCCTTCGGTCTTTGGCTCTGCCGCTCACGAATCGATCGAAAAACTGTTCGACATCACAGAAAGCTATCTTGATCGTTCAGGCGGCGTGGCGCTTCAATACTTCAAAGCCGCGAGCCGCGTGCTCACGATTGCGGGAATTCAATCATTCGAGCGATGGACTACGCTTGCCAAGCGAGTCGCGCTTCAAGGCAACGCGGCAAGCTATCATTTCATGAAGCAAAGCCCTCAGATCATCGCAGAGCTTGCCACGCGCATCAGCCCGCAGCGCAGAGCCGCTGCCATCTCTGCCGTGCTGGAAGTTGTCGAAGAGATAGCAGAGAAAAACACAGTCGCGGCGGTCGAGTGTTTTAAGGCGAGCCCTATTGCATTGCGCGCGGCATCGCTAGGACAGTTTCGCGAGTGGGCGCGTCGCGGGATAGAAAAGAACACGGACAATTCGCGGCGCGTTCAGGCA
>DATEKX010000847.1:0-5332 GCA_035277165.1 Blastocatellia bacterium
TACGAAAATCAGACGCCGTTCGGCTCGTCGGCCATGCTTTGCGGGCTCTGTCAAAGTTACAGCCCCGTGGGCTCTGTCGCGTGCCGGGTCTGTGGCGCTCCGCTGACGGAAACAGCATCGAACCTGATTAATGATCAGAGCGAAACGGTCGCCATCAACCTAAAGGAATCAAGCACGCTGCCCGACCTGGCAGAACACCTGACCCGCGCCGAACAAGACGAGCGCATTGTGGATACGGCAGAGCGAGCATCTCATTATGGCGATGCCGAAATCGAATCAGGCGCGCACACTTTAACACTCTCTCAAGCTGAATCGAAACGCTTAAGCCAACAAGACCCGAACCCTGCCGCGCCAAGATCAAGGGGAGGAGAGACGAATGTGCTGCCGGGCGTTGCCGGATCAAAATTCGAGCAACCCGTTCCAACTACAAACTTGCCGACGGACAGAACCACAGGCCCGGTTGATTCCGAAGAACCCGAAGACGCAAAGCCGAAAGTTGCTTCTGGCAATTCAGCGCCAAAGCATTCTGCGCCGGTGACTCTGATAGACACTGCTGGCTTCGGTTCAAGTCAGGAAGAAACGGCGAATGAATCTACCGTTCAATTCATATCCGCAGATGATTTGAATTCGCCGGGCACAATCGCTTTCGGTTCAGGCTCGCCCGGCGCATTTCAAAATGACGACCAGCCAGTTAATGTTGCCGATGAGGGGCATATAAGAACGGAACAGTTTGCTGCAAGCCCGCCACCTGTCGCAACGCATCCACAGAGTTCTATTGATTCACAAAGGCTGGACGCAGCGGCAAACTGGACTGAGCCGTTCAACAATACAGTTACCGAACCCGCTAAACGGACTGAAAGAAATCTCGCGGTTGCTCATGCTAATGCATCAGCCGCGGTAGTCGAGCCTGTTGTTGAAGAGAAGAAAAGCAACGCAACTCTCATCACAGCGATAGCCGTCATCATCGTACTGGCCGTTTCAGGATTCGCCATCTGGTGGTTTATGTGGGGCGGAAAGCGGACTCAACCTCCTCAACAGCCGGTTGCAGAAGCGCCTAAACCAGCGGAGCCAACTCAGCCGCCGACCACACCTGCTGATAAGCCATCCGGCCCTGTCCTGCCTGAAGGTATGGTTATGATTTCGGCTGGCGCTTACACAATTGGGCGAGACGGGGGAAGCGAGTTTGAGGGACCCCGGCACACAGTCGAACTGCCTGCGTTCTATATGGACCGCACGGAAGTGACCAATGCCGATTATAAAAAGTTCGTCGATGCGAAATCTCATAAGCCTCCTGTAAATTGGAAAGACGGAGTTTACAACGCGGGTCTGGCTAACTATCCGGTCACGGGTGTGACCTGGCAGGACGCTGTTGATTATGCGAAGTGGGCAGGGAAGCGGCTTCCGACCGAAGCCGAATGGGAAGCCGCCGCGCGCGGCAGTGATGGGCGGCGTTATCCCTGGGGAGACGATTGGCGCACAGGAATCGCTAACATCGGCGTGAAGGCCGCCGGGAAAGCGAGTGATACTGATTACCCCGCCGAAATAAAACCAGTGGGCCAGTACCCGGATGGCGCAAGCGCGGCAGGGGTTCTGGATTTGATTGGCAACGTCTGGGAGTATACAGCCGATGATCTCGGATTGTATCCGGGCAATGATAAAAACATTGACGAGATCAGAGTAGCCCCGAACAAAAAGATCAAGATTGATCCCGGCAAGACTTATCGCATCATTCGCGGCGGCGCCTTTGACGGCAGCCGCGAACACGATGCCTCTTATCGCGGCTTGATTGATGCGAGCCTTCCATACCCGAAGACGGGCTTTCGTTGTGTGAAAGATATTAAGTAGAGGTTAGAGATTAGAAGCTGGCAACAAGTTCATCCCTCTAGCCTCTAACTTCTGACCTCTGATCTCTAACCTCTGGTCTCTGATATGAGATTGAGCGAGAAGCTAGGAGCCGTTTGCGCCGCCGCCGCGCTGATCCCTCTTTTTATTGCTTCATTGATAGTGCTGCCGCAGGTCTCTTCTTATTCACGTCGTCAGGCAATCGAAAATCTTCAAAGCGACGCGCGCGCTGCCACAGGGCTTTATGAAAAACGGCTTGTGGAATTGCGAGGCGCTGCGCAAAAGCTGGCCGATGATATATTTAATCGCGCGCTGGTTGGTGGCGAACAAACGGGCAGCAATACGCCGCCAGCGTGGGCGCGGCTTCAGGACATGCTTCCACGCGCGCAGAACGATTACGGTTTGGATTTCGTCATCGTTGCAGACACGCAGGGCCACGTCATCGCTCGCCATAATGAACGACCCTTGCCCGGTGAAACATTGCTTGGCGCTGAAGACAAAAATCTCGTTGCCGAAAAGGTAATTTCAGGCGGGAACCAGCCGGTTGCTTCAGCCGTCATCGAGCGCGGCGAGCGGCTCGCGCAATTGGGACTAGATCGCAGGGCGCAGGTACAAATCGTGGGCGGCTCGACGGTTGATGAAGCTATGATGATCGAAGCCGCCGCGCCGATTATGAGCAGTGGCCGATTCATCGGAATTACGCTGATAGGCCAGATGTTGAACAACGATTCAAGATCAAGACCGGGCGTAAGCTCTTTGCAGAATTCACTCGTCGCAGAGATGAGGCAGACGCTTTATCGAAATACGGACGAAGACGCAGGAGCATTGATCGCGTATGGCTCTGCCATCATTGCATCGAGCATTCCGGTAGGAAGCGGCGCGGATTCGCCGCTCGCAGGCGCGGCGCGCAATTTGTCTCAGGGCGAAGAGATACTTCGACAGGGAGACCACAGTTACATAATCGCGTGGCAGCCGATCAAGGCACTCGACAATAGTGATATTGGAGCCATAGGCATAGCGCGTTCTGCGGCAGACCTTGACGGGCAAAAAGGGGCAGTGCGCGCGACGCTGATAGTGATTGCTCTGATAGCGTTTGCGCTTGCGGGCGCTGGCGGATTTTTTTATGGCCGCGCTCTTGCGATAAGACTCGACGACCTGACGCAGGCTGCGAGTCGCTGGAGCGTTGGCGAACTGAGCACACCCGCTAAAGACCGCGATCCGATGATGTCGAAATGGGTTCCGAGTTTTATTGCGCGCGACGAGGTCAGCCGACTCGCAGCGCAGCTTGAGCAGATGCGCGAAAGCTTCCGTCAAGCCATAGAGCGACTCAGGAAGCGATGAACTATGAATGATGAATGATGAATTAAAAGACAGTGTTGTTATTAATTCATTATTGATCATTCATAGTTCATCATTCAAAGGACTGCTGCTATAATGAATTTCACGTGGACTGTTACGGGAAGACGATGATGCTCAATCATCTCGATTGCTCGCATTCCGATAATCGCCGGTCGCCGCTCAACTGCGCGACCACAATAACTCGACGGAGGTTGCTTTATGAAGGCTAAACTTGTCACATTGGGACTGGCCGTAGTTGTAGCTGTCGCGCTGGTGTTTGAAGTATCCGCAATTACATTTGCAAACCAGGATACCCCCCCTGCTATGGCCAAGCCAAGAAAGAAACGCGTGCGCAAACCTGCTAAGAACAGGATGGCCGGAGTGCCAATGGGCGTTGAAAATTGCTTGAATCATCTGGCGAAGATGGCCGCAGCCGATCCGCTGATTGATTATGAAGGACATCCGTCAGAGATCATCAATAACGGGCTGCTCTGGAACGATCCCAAATCCAAATGCGCCGTCAGCGACGAAGGACAACGCAAGAAAATATTCGAGCTTGCTCAGGCTTGGCGAATGAAGGACGCATCGAAAGTGCGGTCGCTTTTGCAGGAGATGGGGGCGACAGCAAGCAGCGGAGCCGAAGCTGCGCCCGTTGCGGCGGAAGGCGGGCAGATGATGGCTCCGAAACCGAAACGAAAGCGCGCCAGGAAGCCAGCCGCAACAAGCACACAAAACACCAAGTCAGGATTTTAATCAAGAAGCCTGTTCACCGCAGAGGCGCAGAGAAGATAGAGTGTATTACTCTGCGCCCTCTCTGCGTCCTGCGGTGAACCCTCTTGACTTGATTCTCGCCATCCATCCTTTCTCGCTCGCTTGACATCAGATTATTCGCTCGGCTAGGGTCTTAGTGACCCCACTTAAATCAAATGCGAATCGCTACTGCACTGATGAATAGAAAAGTTATTCCCGGTTTTGCGCTCCTGTTGTCAACGGTTGTGATGGCCGGTTGCGGAATGATCTCAGGCGACTCGAAGATTGACGAAGGCATAGTCATTGCGCTCAAAGAAAAGATTCGTTCTTCGACGGCTATGGTCGCGCTCGATCTGGCCGAAGTGAAGCGCGGAGACAGGCTTGAGATACTCGATCAGGCGCAGATAAAAACTCCCACGCGCACAGCCGAATGGTACAAGGTCAGAACGAAGACCAAAGATTCGGTCGAAGGCTGGATAGAAGCGCGATACGTCATAAACAAATCGGTCGCCGATAAACTTCAAGACCTGTTTGAAAAATCGAAATCCACGCCTTCGCAGGGCATTGGGCGATTGAAGGTTCAAACCCGTTTGAGAGTCGAAGCGGGCGGCGATGTCGTGACTCATCTGAGTCGCGGAACTATGGTCGAGATAGTCGGCAAGACGCGCACGATATTCAAGCCTGAAAAGCAGCAGGACGCAGATGATGCGGACGAAACTACCGAAGAGCCTGAAGCGCGCACAGTGCTGTGGTATCAAATCCGTTTGCCGGAATCCGAAGTTTTGCGCGCCGGATGGATAGGCGCGCAACAGGTTCAGCTTGACGTGCCGGACGAGATACTTCATCTCGAAGGCGAAGGCCGCAGGTTCACGGGCTGGGTCGTATTCGATCAGACGAAAGACAAAAAAGGAGAGATGCGAAATAATTATATCGGCATGATGAAGAGCCTCAGTACAGAAGGGCCGATAGATTTCACCAGATTGTGGATATTGAATTACTCTCCTGATAGCGGTCGCTACACGGGAGCATACATCGAAGACGGATTGCGCGGCTTGTTGCCTGTGCTAGTTAAATCTGATCACAGAGGTTTCACGATTCAAGAACTCGACGAAAACGGCAAGCCCGTTTTAATCGAATACGAAGCGTTGCGCGCGGATGCCAACCACTTGCGCGTGCGACGGTTGTCACCCAAGATTCAAGTCAAAAAACAACCCGCCAGAAAGAAATAAGGCAAAAGTAAAAGGTAAAGTAACTGTCTAGCCCCGTAGGAGCGACCTGTCTATAGAACTATTAAGAGGGATATTTCTGTAGCTCCGTAGGAGCGACCTCTGAATTAACAGGTAGCTCCTACGGAGCTACAAATCATTTGCTTGATTGCCGCTATAGACAGGTCGCCCCTACG
>DATEKX010000848.1:0-5254 GCA_035277165.1 Blastocatellia bacterium
CAGCCAAGAGTTGAAGGGAGAGGCTTTACTAATAATCTTAGCTGGATCTGCGTTCAGCTTCGTCACGAAACCTGCGGTCTTCCTCGCGAGCTTCATCGCCGCGAATGCCGACCTTGAAGTTGCGTATGCCTTCGCCAAGCCCCTTCGCGAGATCCGGTATCTTGCGCGCGCCAAACAGCACTATGATTATCAGAAGGATGATCAATAATTCCGGCATTCCGAGTCCAGCCATTGTTATGCTCCTTAAACAGTGAATTCAGATGATGTGATTGTAGACCCGCCCATCACCCGTGTCAACGTGAAGCTCTGATAAGGTCTACTCATTCTTTTTAATTCTGTGAAATAGACTCTGAAAGGGCCGAGCCGTTTCTTGCTTTTGCCAGAGCGAGCCGTTATACTCCGCCAGTACCGGGTGCAAGCTTTACAGGTCTAGCAGCATCCAATTCTTGACTCAGCAGCGTATCAGACTATTAAAGCTTCAACTACAAAGCGGGGATTTGAAGATATATAATCTATTCGTATGACGCTTGAGTGTCCAAAATGCAAATCTCCTGTCGCGCGCGAAGGGCAGCGTTTCTGCTACCGTTGCGGCAACGACATGACTTCCTACTACGACTCGCTCAATATAAAAGTCAAAGAATCCGATTCATTGTCCAAGCCTGTATCGGGCGAAATCAAATCAAGCGCAGCTTCCGCAGCAGGCGCAGAGCCTCAGCATACAAAGGTGCTGGCGAGCGAGGCAGTTGAAATTACAACCGAAGTGATACTTTCGCCACCCGAAAATCAAAAAGCTTTGCTGAAGATACTGCTGCCAACGGGCGACGTATTTGATCGCGAGTTAGCCCAGTCGGAGACCCAGATGGGCAAGGGGCCGCGCAATGACATAGTTATCGCCGACCCGGCAGTCTCTGCCGCGCACGCTGTAATTATAGTCGAAGCAGACAACTACACGATCAAAGACCTCGGCAGCCGCAACGGCACTTTCGTCAACGGCGAGCGCATAAGCGAGCCTAGAACGCTCAGGCATGGCGATGTGATCGGGCTGGGGCTTTCAAAACTCACGTTCCGGCTCAACTCTCACAGCGAAACGGGCATCGTTCAATCGCCCGAAATCACAGCCGCCATTCAGCGACCGGGGCCGCCTCCGCTTACGCAGGAATCGCTTGCCAACGCAATCGTCGGCGCAAGCCTCGTCCCCAGCGCAGATGTTTATCGCTTTCTTGATAAGGATGCGAAAGGCCGAAGGCTCTATCGCTCGCTCATCGAAGAGAATCTCGTAAGCGAAGAGAGCTTACGCGATTTGATGAGCCGCACATTCCAAATCCAGATCATTGATCTGAAGTCATCGCAAATTGATCAGGATGTCGCATCGAAGTTTCCTCCACAGCTTGCGCGCGATCATCAAATCTTCCCGGCAGGCAAAGAAGGCGAGAATTTAATTCTGGCCGTCGCAGACCCGACCGACAAGGACGCAATCGAAGAAGCAAAACGCCAGTTAGGCATGGCTGCAGTCGTGCGGCTTGCGACATCAAGCGACATACTCGAACAGATAGATCGTCATTACGGGGCACGACTGATAGGCGTGCTGCCTTCCGGCGAAAAGCTGGAATACTTCATCAACAGGCAAGAGATTGAAGTCGGCAAAGCCGCGCACAATCATATCGTATTGAACGACCCGACAGTCAGTAACACTCACGCCATCCTGATTGCGCGCAACAACGGCTATTCAATCGTAGACCTCGGCAGCCGCAACGGCACTTATGTCAATAGCGAACGGCTCGGCGCTCAAGCGCATACCCTGCGGCACGGCGATTCCATTCAACTCGGACAGACGTTGCTGACGTTCAGGAATCGCGCAGAGACGAGCGCCAGCATAACGGCGACTCTATCGCCTTCCGCGCTTGCCGATATAAGAAAACGCGCAGAGCAGATGGACACGTCGGCTGAAAAAGCTTTGCAGGCAGATGCGAGCACGCCGCCTGCAGCCGCTCCTCCGCCTGTGCCTGTCCCTGAAGCAGTAGTGCCTGCCGCCATGGCTGGCGCGGCAGTACTTGCGACCGTTGACACACAGAGCGAAGAAGAAAAAAAGAAGAAGAAGAAGAAAAAGAAAGGCACTGACGACCGGCTCAAGGCTGCGTATATCAGCGGCTTGAGCAGAATAGTCGCTCAAGTGTTCGCGGTGCTTTTGTCTGTCGGGCTCGCGCTGTACATAGCGAACCGCAACATGACGAGTGAAAAGCCGAAGATCGAAACCAGCACGAAGACGGGCAAGGCCAAGTTGAAGCTCGGCTCAGTCGGAGCGGGCACGCCAATTCAAGGTGGCCCATTTGAAGCATCCGGCGTAGCTGCAGTGCTCGGCACAGACGGAGTTCTATTCGTTGACGACAGCCGCCCGGGCGAAGTGCTGTGGATGCAACTCAATTCTGCGGGCGACCAATCAGGGGCGGCCAAACCAGTGCAGACCGGAGCGAGCATCGAAGACCCCGAAGGCATCACTTCCGACGGTTCGTATTTTTATATCGTCGGCTCGCAGTCATCTGTCAAAGCAGGAGAGCGCGAAGGGCTTGTGCGGTTCACATTCGACCCGGCGACACAGACTGTCACAAAGGCCGAAGCAGTAGCGGGGCTGCGAAGCTTTTTGATAAACAATGTACCGGAACTGAAAAACTTCGCTGACCAGAAAGGCGAAGAGGGCGGATTGAATATCGAAGGCATCGCGTGGGACCCGGACCCGGAGCATAGAAGACTGCTGTTAGGTTTGCGCTCGCCGCTGGTTAACGGTAACGCGCTTGTCGTGCCCATCAAGCTGCGCGATGCGAACGGCCCGTTTTCGATTGACAATCTGCAACTGGCAGAACCGAACGCGATTCAATTATCGCTTGGCGGGCTAGGGGTACGCGATATTCAATATGACAGCCGCTTGAAATCCTTCCTGATAATTTCGGGCGCGCCCGAACATCACGAAAAGACCGCTTTCACCCTCTGGGAGTGGAACGGCGACAGTAATCAATCTAACGCAGATGCAAAGCCTCGCGAAGAAGCACAGCTCGACATGAGAATGAAGCCCGAAGGCGTGACGAGGTTGAAGCTGCCTGGACGCGAGATGATATTCATCGTCGGCGACGCAAGCAGCTATATCAAACTCGATTACGCAGAAGGGCAATAGCTCGAAGCTGCGACTCTGATCAAGCCTCTAATTACTGCCGAAACGAAAAACGATTCCAACCGCTGCTCGAAAGTTGTGGTTATTGTCAAATCCAATACGATCAAATCCATGTCGCTTGTACAGGTAATCCGCCTGAATGACTCGCAAGGCAAAGCTCTTGCTCAACTTCACATCTAATCCGCCGCCAATCGCCATAGCGAATGTCGTGTCGGTGTTGGAAAAAGTTGATTCGAGCGTACCGCTACGGAACTGAGATTCGTCGTGTGTACGCGACACTCCGAACAAAGCGTGAGCGAAAGGCGTTATTTTTTCTATCTTACGATACGAGAAGCGCGGGCCTACCATAAGCGTGTGGACGTTTGTTTTCGTCCTGACTCTGAATTCAAACGGAGGCAAGCCCGGCAGTGTGGGAAAGTCGGGAATAGTCACTACTACATTTGATGAGCTTGAATCGTAGTGACCGCCGACATCTACGACGAGGCCGAACCATTTGTTAAGGTTCGCAGCTACCGAAGCATTCCAACCATGTAAATCCCTACCGGGTTCAGCGTGAAAGTAAGAATAACCTCCGAATACTTCGACGTTTGGGGTTTCTTGTGCTTTTGCACATAGCGGCAACAAAAAGAATAAGCTAACAACAAGTAATATCCTTCGCATACCTGTTCTCCATTCCGTTCGTTCGGTCTAGGCACAAAAGATGAACGCACAGTTTATTTGATTCTTGCATGAGATTCGATTCGCCTCTGTTTATGGTTATGCTTCGTCAATTCGCAAGCCACTATAATGCAGGTGATCGAGAGTAGGTGTTAAGGTTGTGGCACTCTTGTAAGTGGCACAAGGCTGTAATCAGGTAGCCGCGCAAAGAAGCTTTCAACAATAAGATGTTATGGTGAATCAAATCTCCTCAAAAGATTGCGGGGCCATCGCGAAAGCGCTGATTCCTTCGGAAAAAAGTGTTGCAAAGGCCATTTCGGTGTACTATCATCGCCGATGTACCCCCACTCTTATATTAATCTGTAATTTTATTCCTAACGCAGGTAAGTAGCTGGTCTTTTAAATACGAGTTTGAATACAGATTTTTTCTTGAGCAATTTTGGAAGAGGGAAAAGCCGTGACGACACAATCGACCAGCGCGCCGCTTGATCTTGATTTAGAACATCCTGTCAGAATGCTCATCATTGATGACGAGCCGAATGTTCTTTCCGTGCTCTACTCGTTGCTTTCGAGCCAGTACGAATGCCAGACCGCAACCAGCGCAATTGAAGCTCTCGAATACCTGAAAAAAGATAACTACGATCTGGTGCTATCAGACATTATGATGCCCGGTATGAGCGGCCTGGAACTGCTCGAAGAGATCGGTCGCCTGAGCCGCGAGACCGTAGTCGTGCTCATCTCAGGCAACCTCAACATCCAGAGCGCGATTGAAGCTCTCAGGCGCGGCGCTTACGATTACGTGACCAAGCCTTTCAATCTTGAGGATGTGGAGACAGCCGTCCGGCGCGCATTGCGTCATCATTCCTTGCTCAAAGCCAATCGTCAATACGAGCAGCACCTTCAAAATCTGGTCAATCAGGGTTCAAAAGATTTGAGCGCGGTCAATGGCAATCTCAACCTGACGCTTGAAAAGCTGTCGCTGAATTACAGAGCGACTCTGCAAGCTCTTGCAATGGCGCTCGAAGCGCGCGACGTAGAGACCAGAGGACACTCTGAGCGAGTAGTCGCTTATTGCATCAGGCTCGGCCAACACCTCGGCCTTACAGATAATGAATTGATAACGCTTGAGCACGGCGCGCTGCTTCACGACATCGGCAAGATAGGCGTGCCCGATTCCATATTGCTGAAGCAAGGCGCGCTCACGGAAGAGGAATGGAATTACATGCGCCGCCATGTCGAATACGGCGCTCAGATACTTCGCGGTGTAGATTTTCTCGAAGGCGCAAGCCACATAGTCGCTCAACACCACGAGCAATTCGACGGCAGCGGGTATCCCAATAAACTCGCGGGCGAGATGATATGCCAGGGCGCGCGCATATTCGCCGTCGCTGACGCGGTTGATGCCATCACTTCGGACAGGCCATATCGCAAGGC
>DATEKX010000849.1:0-6564 GCA_035277165.1 Blastocatellia bacterium
GCTTTCAAGTGATAAATCTCTGCCGGGAGTCCCGCTTCGCGGCTGATACGAATGGTCTCGTTTACTGCTTCGATCAACTGGTTTCCTTCGCTGCGAATGTGAGCCGTGTATTTGCCTTTGTACTTAGCCGCGACTTTGCACATTTCGATCAACTCTTCGGTCTTCGCGTAAAACGCGGGCGGATAGATCAAGGCCGTCGTTATCCCTAAAGCGCCCGCTTCCATCTCGCGTTGCACAAGCTCGCGCATACGCTGAAGCTGTTCGGCAGTTGGAGCTTTGTCCTCAAGCCCGATGACATGCTCGCGAACGGTTGCGGCTCCGATGAACGATGCGACGTTTTGCGAAATACCTCGCGTTTCGAGATAGGTCAAATATTCTGCGAGCGTAGTCCATGGAATATCGAATCTTGCATCGCCCTGCCCTGCGCGGCGGCGCTGTTTCATCTCGTCACTGAGCGGCCCCATCGAACCTTCGCCGAATATCTGCGTGGTCACGCCCTGTTTGATCTCGCTCATCGAACGCGGGTCTGTGATCAGAGAATTCTCCGAATGCGATAACATATTGATGAATCCCGGCGCGACGGCTAGTCCTGTTGCATCAACTACGGTCGCCGCAGTCGCGGATTTCAGATTGCCAAGGGCTGCGATGCGGTCGCCTTTGATGCCAACGTCTGCGCGAACGGGCGCGCGGCCAGTGCCATCGTAAACAGTTCCGCCTTTGATGATCACATCAAACGATGTGGCTTTCTGCGATTGTCCCAGCGCCGCGAGCGGCAGCGCTATCACAAGCGACAGCGCAAGGAATCTGCGCCGGTTTATCATCAATCTGTGCATTAAAGTTTTCTCCTCATTTTTCTTCTTTCAGGCTCAATACCTTCAACACCCACTCGTCAGGATCAATCGCAACGCTGCTGGGTTTTAGGTTGAGCTTGAAAGTGAATGTCTGCTCTCGCTCGTTCATTTGCGCGACTTCGCGCCGCGCCGTGTCGCCGAGCTTAATCTCTATGTCCAACGGCATGCGGAAGACTGTCTTTTCCTGCTTCTGCTTGACGGTCAATCGCAACTCTTTCGCGCTCTCGTCCCAGCGCCACGTCGCGTCGTAAATCGGATAGCCCGGCTCGTAGACCCACTGCCGGAAAAACCAATCGAGGCGGCGGCCCGCGTGAAACTCCATCACTCGTTCGAGGTCAGGAGTCAGCGTGTTGCGGTTTCGATGCGTGCGGTAGTAATCGCGAATGCCTGCGAAGAATTTCTCGTCCCCCATCACGTGCCGCAGCATATGAAGCACCCACCCGCCCTTCTGATAGTTGTTCGCATTGAGCAGCTTGAACAAGTCTTTGATATTCGGATCGTAGATCGGGCGCGGGTCAGTCGCGTATTGCCGGAGATAGCCTTGCTTGTTTGCAAGCATCATCTGCAGGAACCGGTCGCGCCCGTCCGCGCGCTCGAAAAACAATGCGCCGAAGTAGGTCGCAAATCCTTCGCTCAACCAGAGGTGATTCCAGTCGGCTTCCGTCACAGAATCGCCGAACCACTGGTGAGCTATTTCGTGCGCGACTGTGCCTTCGAGATTGCCGCTGCCGTTGAACGCTTTTTCGTCGAAGAATATCGCGCTTGAGTTTTCCATTCCTCCGAATCGAGTGGAGGATTCGACCAGCGACAGTTTTTCATAAGGGTAAGGGCCGATCAGGTTCGCGTAGAACTCTAGCATCTGTAGTGCGCGCCCAAAGTCTTTGATGCCGCGCTCGCGGTCTTTCGGGTAGAGGTAATAAGAGAGCGGAATGCAGTTCGAGGCTCCGACGTTGACGATTGAAAAATCGGTCGCGCCTATAACCATGCAGTACGCCGGTATGGGAACTGTCTCGCTCCAGTGCGAAAGCTTCGAGCCGTTCTGTTTGTTTGTTGTTTCAATGAGCGAGCCGTTGGCAATCACATCATAGCTTGCGGGCGCTGTGACAAAGAATTCGACGGTCGCCTTGTCGTAAGGGTGATCTATCGCGGGAAACCAGTAGTGCGCGCGGTTCGGCCAGTTGTCGGCAAATATGGTGCGGTCTCCGAATTTATTCTTCTTGATGAAAAGCCCGTCCGTAGGCCGCCCGTGATACCTGATCGCAATCGTGCATCGGTCACCGCTATTGTAATTACCTTGAAGCTGAATGTTGAGACGACCATCCGCTTGTGTGAAAGTGGTTGCTCGCTCGTTTTCCTTCACACCGTCTACAGTCAAGCCTGCGAAATCGAGCGCGATCTGCTTGACTGCATTGCTGCCGAAGGCGAACAGGATTTCCGTTTCGGCGCTGATGTCGTCGCTCGCGTCTTTGATCTCGATGTGAATGCGGTAGTGAATCGCGTCAACAGCAGTCGAACGCGTGTAATCATCGCGTGACAGCGCCGTCGTAAAACTTAACCATATCAGCGCAAGCGCAAAGCAAGCGATTCGTTTCATCTTTGGTGTAAATCCTCCGCGCGAATTATAAAAGCGTGCGCGCATCATAATTGGAACAAGGGCGCGCGCGCAACCGCGCGATTGTTTCACGCTTTTTTCTCTGCTACAGTAGCCCTCTTAAGAAATGAAGAAAGGATGCTTCAACCGGATATTCTATGCTCAAATGGAGCCGTAATCGCAAATACACTAAATCGATACTCGACACCATAGGCTATACCCCGCTCGTGCGACTCAACCGAGTAACAGAACAGGTTAAGCCCGAGATAATGGTCAAGCTCGAATACTTCAGTCCATCCGGCTCGCTTAAAGATCGCATCTACCTGAACATGATTGAGAAGGCCGAAAAGCGCGGCGACCTCAAACAAGGCATGACGATTTTGGAATGCTCTACGGGCAACGCCGGTATTGCCTGTTCGTTCGTCGCGGCAGTGAAAGGCTACCCGTGCATCATCATCATGCCCGAAGGCATGAGCGAAGAGCGCAAGAAGATGGATCTGGCCTACGGCACAGAGATGATCTACACGCCCGGCGGCGAATCCGATGTTGATCTCGCGCTTGAAAAGCTCGCAGAGATTCGCAGTCAAGACCCTGAGAAGTACTGGGTGCCTTCGCAATTCGATAACCCCGATAACATCAAGGCTCACTACAAAACCACAGGGCGGGAAATCTGGGAACAGACCGAGGGCAAGATTGACGCTTACGTCGCGACGCAGGGAACGGGCGGGCAGCTTACAGGCATCGGGCGCTACCTGCGCAAGAAGGAAAAGAAGATCAAACTCTATGCGGGCGAGCCAGCCGAATGCCCTCTGCTTTCGCGCAGAGTGTGGGGCGAACACAAGATTGAAGGCATAGGCGATGGATTCGTGCCGCGCGACCTGGATTTGAGCATGCTTACGGGAGTGGTGACAATCACTTCGGACGAAGCCATTCAAATGGCGCGCAGACTCGCTAAAGAAGAAGGCATATTCTGCGGCATCTCGTCGGGCGCAAACGTCGTCGCCGCGATTAAGTTAGCCAATCGCCATCCGAAGATGAAGCGCATAGTGACGATGATATGCGATACGGGACAGAGATATTTTTCGACCGAACTGTGCGGCTCGCCCAAGCACGTCCACTCGCCTGAGCGCGATCACCCGATGGACGACTATACGCGCGAGCAGTTGGACAAATATCAAGGCACGTGGGAGATCATAGATTGAGATGATAAGGAGCAAAGCAATGTTTCAAAGAATGCTTGCGTTACTGCTCGCAACTGTTTTCACATCATCTATGGCGCTTGCTCAGAGCGCAGACAAAGAAAAGAAAGAGATCATATTGATCAAAGCAGGTCGGCTCGTAAACGTGCGAACCGGAACCGTGCTCACAAATCAAGCGATACTCATCGAAGGCGACCGTATCAAAGAAACAGGCTCGGCTCAAACGGTCTCTTCTCACGCGCCCGCAGGGGTGCAGGTGATTGATCTCGGAAACGCAACCCTGCTGCCCGGACTGATAGACTGTCACACGCATGTGACGACGCAGCCGGAAAATTATTACGATGATATGTTTCGCAAAAGCCCGATTGATGTTGCGGTCGTCGCTCACGTTTACGCTCGGCGAACGGTCGAAGCAGGCTTCACAACCATCCGCGATGTGGGCGCGGGCGAGTTCATAGATGTGGCGCTGCGAAACGCTATCAACTCTGGCGCTGTAGTCGGCCCGCGAATGCAAGTCGCTACGCTCACGGTCGGAGCCACAGGCGGGCACGGCGACATATCGGGCTTTTCGCCTTATCTTAAATTTGGCGGATTTTCAGGAATAGCCGACGGGGTAGCCGAGATTCGCAAACTGATTCGCTTCGAGATCAAGAGCGGAGCCGACCTTATAAAACTGATAGCAACGGCAGGCGTGTTGACGGAAGAAGAATCGGTCGGCGCTCCGCAATACACGCAGGAAGAGATGAACGCGGTTGTTGAAGAAGCGGCGATGTGGGGCAAGAAAGTGGCCGCGCACGCGCACGGGGCCGAAGGCATCAAGCGAGCCGTGCGCGCGGGCGTCGCTTCGATTGAACACGGCAGCCTGCTCGATGACGAAGGCATAAAGATGATGAAAGAGCGAGGCACTTATCTGGTGGCCGACGTTTATAACGACGACTACATCATCGCCGAATATACACGACTGGGCTATCCCGAAAAGATCATCGAAAAAGAACGCAAAGTCGGGCGCGCGCAACGCGAGAATTTTCAGCGCGCTGTAAAAGCGGGCGTGAAGATAGCTTTCGGAACAGATGCAGGCGTTTATCCTCACGGCTGGAACGCAAAGCAGTTCGCGCACATGGTGCGATGGGGGATGACGCCTATGCAGGCGATTCAATCGGCAACTGTGAACGCTGCCGATCTGCTCGGGTGGTCTGATCGAATCGGCTCAATCGAGCAAGGCCGGTTCGCAGACATCATTGCGGTGAGCGGCGACCCCCTTGCCGATGTCACTATTCTGGAGCGCGTCAGCTTTGTAATGAAGGGCGGGCAGGTAATCAAAAACACGCTGACAAACAACAAATCGCAGGCGCATTGATTTGCACAAGCCTGAAAATATCCGAAAAGCTTTTTAGCAGGTCAAACCGCCTGGCATTTTTTCTTTCCAGTTTTCCTTATGAGCAACGTCATCGGTTTCAAATGCGTCGAGTGCGCGCGCGAGTTTCACGTTGGCGAAATCGAATACAATTGCGCGGCGTGCAGCGGCAATCTGGACGTGCTTTATGATTATGATCGAATCCGCGCTCGTCTGACTAAAGCTTCGCTCGCCGAAGATCGCAACCTGACGATATGGCGTTATCGCGCGCTGCTTCCGATTTCCGACTCATCACAAGTCCCGCCGCTCACCGTTGGTTGGACGCCTGTTTACGATTGCCCTTCGCTCGCAAATCAATACTCGATCAAGCAACTGTTGATCAAAGACGACGGGCGCAATCCGACCGCTTCGTTCAAAGATCGCCCAAGCGCATTGGCGCTCGTTAAAGCGCGCGAAGCAGGCGCTGAGATTATCACGACTGCATCGTCGGGCAACGCCGGGAGCGCGCTCGCAGGAATGTGCGCGAGCGTCCGCATGCTTTCGGTCATCTTCGTGCCTGCTTATGCGCCGCCCGCAAAGATTGCTCAACTGCAAATCTATGGAGCGCGCGTCGTGTTGGTCGAAGGCAGCTACGATGAAGCTTTTGATTTGTGCCTCGAAGCGTCGAAAAAATACGGATGGTATCAGCGCAGCACCGGATACAATCCGTTCACGCGAGAAGGCAAGAAGACCGCTGCGCTTGAAATCTGCGAACAACTCGACTGGAACGTGCCCGATAAAATTTTTGTCAGCGTAGGCGACGGCAATATAATCAGCGGATTGTGGAAAGGCTTTCTGGACCTTCATCGCATCGGGTTCATTGATCGCCTGCCGCAGATGATGGCCGCGCAATCGGAAACCGCATCGGCAATAGTTGATGCAGCTAACTCTGATGGCCGCGTGCGCGAAGGAACTGCTCACACAATAGCCGACAGTATCAACGTAAGCCGCCCGCGCGACGCGACGGCAGCCGTTCGCGCTATTCGAGAATCAGGCGGGCGCGGCGTCAAAGTGAGCGATGATGAAATTATCGCGAGCATCGTTAATCTGGCTCGCTCGACAGGCGTGTTTGTAGAACCCGCTGCGGCTGCATCTTTCGCAGGACTGGTGAAGATGTGCGAAAGCGGCGCTATTAAACCTGACGAGCGCGTATTATTGATGCTCACCGGCAACGGATTGAAAGACATTGATTCGGCCCGCCGTGCTGTGGAAGAACCCGTTCGCGTGCGGCCAAATATAGACGAGTTCGCAGAGGCCTGGAAGTGAGATATTAAACTCTCAAATGATTTGATTATGTCTTACCTTTTTAAGTCAGCAACATTAGTTTCGCTTGATCCGGCAACGATAGAGCGCGCGGATTTGCGAATCGCTGATGGCCGCATAGTCGAGCGAGCGACGCAGATCGAGCCACGCCATGATGAAGAAATAATCGATGCCAGTGGCAAGCTCATCTTACCGGGAATGGTCTGCGCGCACACGCATCTTTATTCTGCGCTTGCTCGCGGAATGCCAGCGCCGCCGCGCTCGCCT
>DATEKX010000850.1:0-2640 GCA_035277165.1 Blastocatellia bacterium
GCTTCACCTATTGAAAAAACCATCGCGCGTTTCAAAGAGAAGCCGCTGGATTTCGCTCCGGGCGAGAAATGGAATTACAGCAACTCGGGTTATATTCTGCTCGGCGCGATAATCGAAAAAGTTTCCGGCAAATCCTACGAAGCTTACCTGAAAGAGAACGTCTTTCAGCCGCTCGGCATGGTCAACACAGGCTACGATCATTCAGACGCAATATTGAAGAACCGCGCTGCGGGCTATCAGATGGGCCGAGGCGGGATGGTTAATGCGTCTTACCTTGATATGACTATCCCGCACGCCGCCGGGGCGCTTTATTCGACCGTGGAGGATTTGTACCTGTGGGATCGCGCTCTTTATACAGAGAAGCTTGTAAAGAAAGCTTCGCTTGAAAAGATATTTACGCCCGTCAAAAACAATTATGGATACGGATGGGCGATTGAGAATCAGAAAGACCACAAGCGCATAAGCCATAACGGAGGCATCAACGGCTTTGGCACTCAGATAAATCGTTACGTCAACGATGACGTCTGTGTGATAGTTCTGAGCAACCTTGTGCCGTCGCCTGTCGGAAAGATAGCAAACGATCTCGGAACAATCGCGCTCGGCGAAAAGCTCGAAGTGGCGAAAGAGCGAAAAGAGATCAAAGTTGATCCGAAGATTTACGACGTTTACGTGGGGCAGTATGAACTCGGGCCTGAATTCATATTCACGATCACAAAAGAGGACGATCACCTGTTTGTGCAAGCGACAGGGCAGGGGAAGACAGAGCTTTTCCCGGAATCCGAAAAAGACTATTTCGTGAAGGTCATCGACGCGCAGTTTACCTTCGTCAAGAACGATAAGGGCGAAGTGACGCAGTTGATTTTGCATCAGGGAGGCAGCGACCACCCGGCTAAAAAGATCAAGTAAAGCGTCAAGCCGTCTGAATCGGTAGGCGTCACGGTTTGAAAACGCGACGCCTGCCGATTTGATTACTCGCCGAACACGTCGAGGTATTTCACGCCTGCCCCTGTGTTAAACAGCACTACTCGCTCGTCGCGTTGAACCTCTCCGTCAGCAATCAATTTCTTCAATGCGGGCAGACACGCTGCGCCTTCTGGAGCGGCGAATATGCCTTCGCTTGAACCGATCTCTTTAACCGCAGCGATCAATTCATCATCCGTGACTGATATTGCATTGCCTTTGCTCGTTCGCAGTATGTCGAGCATGATGAAATCGCCAATCGCGCGCGGCACTCGAAGCCCCGCCGCGATTGTGTGAGCTTCGGGGATGTCAGCGCCTGCGTTTGCGCCTGCCGCGAACGCCTGCACTATGGGCGCGCATCCTTCGGCCTGAACAGTTATCATTCGAGGCCGACGGCTTGAAATCCAACCCATTCTCTCCATCTCATCGAATGCTTTCCACATTCCTATCAAACCCGTGCCGCCGCCTGTCGGGTATAAAATCACATCGGGCAGTTCCCAATGCATCTGCTCCGCAAGCTCGTAACCCATAGTCTTTTTGCCTTCGACGCGATATGGCTCTTTGAGCGTTGAAACGTCGAACCATCCTTCGGCCTCTTTGCGCTCAGCGACTATGCGCCCGCAGTCGGTTATCAACCCATCAATCAAAGTAACGTGCGCGCCCGTCTGACGGCATTCGATGATGTTCGCTTTCGGCGTGTCTTGCGGCATGAAGATAAAAGCGGAAAGCCCCGCCTTCGCTGCGTAAGCCGCCAACGCCCCTGCTGCGTTGCCTGCGGAAGGAACCGCCAGCTTTTTCGCGCCAAGCTCTTTCGCCATCGAAATGGCGACGGCCATGCCTCGCGCCTTGAATGAACCAGTCGGATTGAGCGACTCGTCTTTGATGTAGAGATTGGGCATGCCAAGCTGCGCGCCTAATCGCTCGGCCTTGATGAGCGGCGTGTAGCCCTCGCCAAGCGTCAACCGATTCTTTTCATCTTCGACGGGCAACACTTCACTGTAACGCCAGAGCGTAGGTACACGGCCCGCAAGCGATTCGCGCGTGAGCGACTGCGCGGCTCGTTCAAGGTCGTAAGCGACCATCAGAGGTTTTCCGCATTCGCACAGATTCATAAGTTTTCGAGCTTCGTGCTGCTTGCCGCACGATGAGCAGTACAGGTGTGTGACGTTCATTATCGCTCCTTGGATTTATCTATAAAGCCGAGCAGTATACTCGTCGCAGTTGCGGCCTGGCAACTTGTAGACCCAATCATGCGATGCTAGAGTCTTCAGGTTTGAATTACCGCAAAGGAGAACAGAATGGCAAATCGAAAAGCTATCATAGACACAAACAAAGGAAGCATCACCGTCGAGCTTTACGAAGATAAAGCGCCGATCACAGCCGGAAACTTCATCGATCTGGTTGAGCGCGGATTTTACGACGGCTTGACGTTCCATCGTTATGAACCCGGTTTCGTGATTCAAGGCGGCGACCCTGTCGGCAACGGCACGGGCGGATTCGTTGACCCTGAAACGAAACGCGAGCGCAGAATAAAACTCGAAGTCTCATCTGATTTGAAGCACGGCGAAGCGGGCGCACTTGCAATGGCGAGGTCGCAGAACCCTGACAGCGCATCGTGCCAGTTCTACATCACGCTCGGCCCTGCTGCTTTTCTGGATATGAATTACGCAGTGTTCGGTC
>DATEKX010000851.1:0-4032 GCA_035277165.1 Blastocatellia bacterium
GACTATGAATCGGTGGTCTTTATCTTCATCTCACCTTCAATGAAATCCACCTCGAAACTATCGGCTTCTTTCCATCTGGTAGTCACAGGCAGCTTCACCAACTCGTCTATCGTGCGTTTAAGGAAACGCGCGCCGTATTGCGGGCTGAATCCTTTCTCGACCAGATAATTGAGCGCGCCCTCGCTGACTTCGATGACCTTGTCCTGTCGCTTCATCTGTCTGGTAAGGATGCTCAGATAAAGCTCGGCAATCTGTTTGACTTCGTCCTGAGTGAGCGGCGAAAAGACCACGATCTCGTCTATGCGATTGCGAAACTCAGGCGAGAATCTTTCTTCCGCAGCCTTGATGACTTCGCGGTTGATCTGCTTCACATCCGCAAGCGACTTCTTTCCGAACCCAAGCGGCTTCATGTACTTTCTGAAATTATCTGAGCCGAGGTTGGAAGTCATAATGATTATCGCGTCCGACAGGTAAACCTTCTTGCCGCGCCCGTCCGTGATCCATCCTTCATCAAACGCTTGCAGGAAGAGATTGAGCAAATAAGGCGACGCCTTTTCAATCTCGTCGAGCAGCAAGACAGTGTAAGGATTATCGCGCAATCGCTCGGTCAGGATTCCGCCGCGCTCGCTTCCGACTATTCCGCGAGGCATGCCGATCAGCTTTTCGACTGCGATAGTCCCGTCTTGATATTCGCTCATGTCAATGCGAACCATCTTGTCATCGTCGCCGAACATGAACTCCGCAACTGCCTTTGCAAGCTCTGTCTTGCCGACGCCGGTCGGGCCTAAAAAGAGCAACACGCCATCCGGCTTGTAGAAGTTCTCTTTGAGTGGCCCTTTGTTGAGCCTCAATCGCTGCGCGACAGCTCTGATCGCGCTCTTTTGTCCTATCACGCGCCCGGACAACATCTCTTCCATGTCGGCGAAACGATCATTGGTGTCGCGGAAAATCATGTCGCGCGGGATGCGGGATTCCTGGCTGATGACATCAATGATGTGCTCGCTTTTAACTTCCAGTTGCTCGGGCTGGTTGATCTCAACTTTGACCGAAGCCGTGTCGAGCCATCCGATGACCTTGTCCGGCAGGTGAAGATTGCGAACATAACGCGGCGCCATCTCAAGCGCCGTTTCGATGGCTTCATCGGAAATAGTGACTGAATAATTACGTTCGAGGCGCGGGCGCACGCCGACGATGATCTTGCGCGTATCTTCAACAGAAGGCTCGTCAACTTTCACGAGCCGGAATCTGCGCGCCAGCGCTTCGTCTTCGGCGATATACTCTTTGTATTCGGTCATGGTCGTCGCGCCGATGATGCGAATCTCGCCGCGAGCGAGCGCAGACTTGAACATATTGGCGGCGTCGGAACTGGCTCCCAGAGCCGATCCTGCGCCAATGATGGTATGCGCTTCATCTATGAAGAGCACAAGATTATCGCGCTCTTTGACTTCGTTTATTATGCCCTGAATGCGCTCTTCAAACATTCCGCGCAGCATCGTCCCCGCGACTATGCCTGACATCTGAAGCTGTACGACGTGAGCGTTGCGCAACCGTTGCGGGACGCTGTCAGGCTCGATTTCGATTTTGCGAGCCAGTCCTTCGACAACGGCGGTCTTGCCCACGCCCGCTTCGCCCACAAGCATGGGCGAGTTTGCGCGTTCACGGTGACAGAGAATTTCGATCATCTGCCGTATTTCTTCATTGCGACCTATCACGGGCGGGAGCTTGTCTTGTCTGGCAAGCTTGTTGAGGCTCACGCCGAAATGTTTGAGATAAGGCGGAAGTTCGTAACGGCGGCGATACTTCTCTTCTTTCTCTTCGTGGCTGCGGACGCGTGTTTGAATCTTCTGCATCACCATCTCGCGATCAGCGCCCAGACGACGCAACATCTCTACTGGAAAACTATGAACGTCTTTGAAGAGCGCTACAAATATGTCGTGAGACTCAATCAATCTACGCCCGCGCTCGTGCGCGTGCTTGAGCGCGTTTGATAGCAGCGTCCTCAAAGCCTCTGATATCTTCATGCCCCGCCCCAGATAATCGCGCTGGCTTAACTTGCTTTCGAGTTGCTGCAATACGGTTTGCGGGTCGAGGTTGAGGCTCTGCATCACCTCGTTGAAAAACTGCCGCTCCACTTCGGCAATCGAGACAAAGACGTGTTCGGGCGCGAGTTGATTGTGGTCGCGCGAGCGGGCTTCTTCATAAGCTTTACGAATCAGCCTGCGGCCACTTTCAGCGATCTTATCTGTATAAATTTCTAAATCGATCATTGTCTACTCAACTTCCGCTTCCGTGGACGGGAATCAGCACTTCAGTGATGTCTTGCCTGACGCATTCACAAATCATGCTATTCAAGTATATCACAAATGAAAACATACTCAAGAATCGCCTTTTTTGTGCCCCAAGCTGGCCTATGTAAAGCGTGAATCAACCATTAACGCGAGCGGGGCTGCGATCAAGCCAACCCGCTCGCTGCCGCCTGCGATACGGTTACAATCGGCTTCTATAGTCCGGTTTGACTCCTTTTCCTCTAATCGCTTATAGTCGGAACCGCAGTCAATCACGCGCCGTCGAGCCATTTGGATGAATCAACTCGGAAAGTTCGTTGTTTATTATCCCAAGATCATCATCGCCGTAACAATTGCGGCAACAATCGGGTACGCAGCAGCCATCGCGATTCGCGGCGTGAACTTCAACGGCTCGCCCGAAACTCTTGCGCGCAAAGACGCTACGCTTCAGTTCTTCAACGAAACGCGCAAGGTGTTTGGCGATGATCGGGTCATCGTTGTCGCTCTGACCGTCGAAGACGTATTCACCACAAGCTTCATCGAAAAGCTCGACCGCATGACGAAGCGATTGGCCGAAGTCTCTGGCGTTGACGAAACGCAGAGTCTCACAAACGTCAAAGCCATCCGGTCAACCGAAAACGGCATCACTATCGAGCGCCTCATTCCATCAAACGCTTACGATACGGTCGGGCTTGTCAGGCTTAAAGAAGAGGTCACGCGCGATACGCTTTACGCGCGGCAGTACATTTCAACGGACGGGCGGACGGCGGCCATCAATGTCTTTCTCAAGCCGCTCGGAGAAGCCGAGTCTCGCGCGGTGGCCGAAGAAGTTGAGCGCGTTGCCAAGATGGAAGCCGGAGCCGACGAAGTGTTGCTTGCGGGCGTGCCTGTGATAGATGCGCGCGGCATTCGCAGCATGTTGCGCGACATGCTCGTCTTATCGCCGCTTGCCGCCGTGTTGTGCTTCATCATTTTCCTTGCGGCCTTTCGCAATTTCTGGGGCGCGGCGCTCCCGATGGCCGCGCTCATAATCGGGCTTGTCTGGACTATAGGCGTAATGACATTGCTTGGCCGCCCGATCACTCTTGCGACACTATCGCTCCCCACAGTTTTGATGGCCGTCGGCAGTTCATACATGTTCCACGTGCTGAACCAGTATCGCATCTCTATGTCCGCGCTTGGCGAAAATCCCGATAAGGAGAGTCAGAGGGCAATGTGGCTCGATGGCTTGAAATTCATAAGCCCTGCCGTGATTGTCTCAGGCACGACGACGATGGCAGGCTTCGGCGCGCTTGCGTCAAGCTCCGTTCCGACTGTGCGCGACATGGGGATTTTTGAAACTCTCGGCGTAGCGTTAATGCTTGCGCTGACGCTCGCTTTCGTGCCATCTGCGCTTGCTTTGTTGCCGCCTAATGCACTGGGCCGCCCTGAAGAAAAAGATTACGCAGTCTGGCTCAACCGCTGGCTTCAAAACGTAACCGCGCTCATTCTGTTTCGCAGGCGAGCCGTATTGATTACGACTCTCGTGTTGACTCTCATAATCGGCGGGGGTGCGGTGTGGCTCAAAGTCAATACTGACTACTTGAAAATATTTCCGCGCCAAAGCGAAACCGTGCAGGCGGCTGAAAAGCTTCACGAGCGATTGGCGGGCGCTGCGACGGTTCAGCTTGTCGTAAGCGGCGAGCCCGGCGCAGTATATAAACCCGATTTCCTCGGCGGCATAGAATCGCTGGAACAATTCGCCCTC
>DATEKX010000852.1:0-3470 GCA_035277165.1 Blastocatellia bacterium
CGAGTCGCCTGTCGAATACGCGCACAGATTTCTTGTCATCATTCATCAGTATGACAATCGGCGCTCCGCCTAATGTGTCAAACACGGGCGCGAGTTGTTGAAGCTTCGTAAGCGGATAAGCTTTGGCCTCGCCAGAAATTTCGATGCCGATGATGAGCGCGCGTGGAGCAAGCGGGTCGTCTGCGCTGGAAGGCGTGACGACGGGCGCTTTTTGCATTTTCTCTTCCCAGTCAGCAGAAGCGTACTTGCTTGCCACCCGCTCGTCGGGTTTAAGAACTTTGCCCGCAGGTTGCTCGTGCTTCCAGACTGCAAAAGCTATCTCGTCATGAGTCACAGGATTCAAGACGCGCCCTTTCAACGGGCCAGCGATACATTCGCCTGTCACCTGCTGCCACCACGAGCCCGTCTCTTCGTCGCGCATTATGAAGTTCTGATTGTTGATGCCTGAGAGATGAAAATTCAGCGCTCGCCCATCAACCGTTCGTTCCCACACCAGACCGGTGTGACAGAGCGTTCAGTAAGTGGCGGCAATTGCTACGCCGCCGACCTCGTCTTGAATCACGTGATGATAAGCTATCTGGCGAATGGGATAAGCTGCGGCTTCATCGTTGATGTGAACAGCTAAAACAAAATCGCTATCTGCAACGAAGCTCGCATCGCTCGTTTTGGCGAAAGAGACATTCGGGAGAGGATTGAACATCCACTCGAAATGGTTTTGTTGGGCGAACCACGCAAAAACAAGCGTGAAAGCAAAAGCGATTACAAGAGGGACTTTCAACCACCAGCGCCGCACGCCGCGCCACAGCAGCACTGTGAGCGCCAGCACAGTGATCGAAGCAACTATCGTAATGAGCGGCGACCATCGCTTCAGCGTGTAAGCGATTTCAAGCCCGCGCTGCGTCTGGCTTTTGAACGGCATGATGAGCCAGACAGGCGTTGCCACAACCGCAAGCGCGACCACTGTAAGCAGAAAAATAGTCAACCACACTGCTTTTCGATTAAACGAAGTGGCAGTGGTTCGAGTTGGCGCGATTGAAGGTGCATTCATAAATGTTCTTGCTCAGCCATAACACGAGAGCTTGCATCTTCGATATTTTTAAGTTTATTCGACACCGTCGGCATAGTCCCATTGCTCAGGCAATGCCTGTGGGCCTGGACGTATTCCTGCTATATCCGGGTCTTCTCCCTCAAGTCTGGGGCCTGAATCGGCGCGGCGATTTTTGGAATCGACTCTACGCGCCTCTTTGTCCTTCTGTTTTTGCTGTCGCGCTTTTTCTTTTTCGCGTTTCTGAAATGTAGGTCTTGATTTTTTTGCCACAGATATTATTCCTTACTGGTTATTGAACAACTCTTTACTATAACACAGAGCCATCGCCAGCATGGAGATCAACCACTACATCTTTCTGCTTGCGATGGCTTTAGCTGGCCTTGCGGTTCTAGCCCTTCTCTTCGTCTTCTAAATCGTCCGCGCGGCTCGCGAAATTATCGATGTCGAAATCGTCCTCGGTAAAATCATCATCGTTATAATTGTCCTCATCATCGCCGAAGAATTGCCCGCCACTGCGTACGGGTATCGGCCCCTTCGGCCCGCGCTCTCCTTTACCCTGGCGAGAAGGCTGCTTTCGGTTGCGGCGCGGGGCGGCATCCGGGCCAAAGTTACGATTCGGGCCTTCGCGCGGCAGGGCCGGTTCTATCGCTTCCGACGGGGGTCTCCATTGAGGGCGAGGCGCGGGTGGTCGCGAACTCGCGCCGCCACCGGGCGAGCGATCATCCTTCGGGCGAGCTTCGTTCACCGCGATGGGTCTGCCTTTGAAAGGTTGATTGTTGAATCGGCGTATCGCTTCTTCAGCTTGAGCGCGGTCGCTGAATTCGATAAAAGCGAAACCGCGCGGCCTGCCTGTCTCTCTATCGGTTGGAAGAGAGATATAAGAAACCGCACCAACTGCCGAGAAATGCTCTCGCAACTCCGCTTCGGTTGCGCTATATGGGAGGTTACCAACGAAAAGACGAACAGCCATCACTTCCTCTCTGAAATTTGGATTGCCGATTGTGAATTTTAGATCGCTTGCAGCCGCATCAGCTTAAATCAAACGCGGCTCAATCCAAAACCTTAATGCGATGTGCAGCGCGGGCTGATCTAAAGAGAGGCCACGACGAAACTGCTTCGCCGTGGCCTTTGTTCCCACCACTAGCTAGTAGCGGTTGCCGCCGTAGCCGCCACGACCGCCGCGATCCCCGCCGCGACCGCCACCGCCGCCGCCTCTATTGAAGCCGCCGCGACCGCGACCGCCGCCGCCGCCTGAGCGTTCTTCGCGCGGACGAGCTTCATTGACCGTGATCGAGCGGCCATTAAGCTCGGTTCCGTTGAACTGCGCGATGGCTTTATCAGCGTCCTCGTTGCCCATCTCCACAAAGCCGAAGCCTTTCGAACGGCCCGTGTCTCGGTCCGTTATTATGTTAACTGATTCGACCTGCCCAACCTGTTCAAACAGAGTAGAAAGGTCACCTTCCGTCGTTTGATACGACAGGTTGCCAACGTAGATTCTTTTAGCCATGTTTCTCCTAGAATTGGTTAAGAGGAACTTCCAATGCTTTGCGGGAAAGAGGATGGTCAAACAGGATCAATCGCTCTCCGAGCCAAGACAAGACGCTCCCGAAATCAAACTAAATAGCAACACTCGGGTTGCTACAACGAACCAGTACACTTTATCAAATATGCTTTTGCGAGTCTAGGCTTCATTGTGATTGCAAACGCATGCCTTGACGCAGACTCGGATTTCAAATTTGATGATTCAAACTTGAAATCCGAGCGATTGGTCGGGCTAATCTTAAGGCTTGATTAAAAAAGCACGTCGAAATCGAGGCGGAATCTTCGTTGGTGACTCCCGAAAAACACGCCATATTTCTGATCGTCAATGTTCGAGTGGACACTGAGCGGGTTGAAGTGGTTGGTCAGATTGAATCCGCTCACAGACAGCCGCACCGAGTATTTGTCATTGATCTTGATATCTTTCGACACGCGCGAATCGAACGAATAGAAATTCGGGAAGCGCGTCGTGTTGGGGATGCCGACATAATCCTGCGCGGCGTCGGTCGTCGCATACGGGAATCCGTTGCGCCATTCGAGCAGCGGCGAGATGCGCACCTTTCCCGGCAGTTTCAACAAGCCCCAGGCTAAAAATCGGTTCGGCAGATCGCCTGAAAGATTTGTGAACTGGTTTATGCGCATTACAGGGAAAGGGAAGTTGCCCAGATAGCTGTTGAACTCGTTCAGGTCGCCACGCGTGCGGCTGTGCACATAAGAGAAGAACAATTGCTGCCCCTCTCTTAAATTCAATCGCGTGGTCAATTCAAGCTGGCGATAACGCGACTTACCGTTGCCGCCGAGCACAAAAGCGTCGCGATCCTGCACCTCTTTCGGCGTTACTATCACCACGCCTTGAGAATTGCTCTGAAGATAATTCGCCCTG
>DATEKX010000853.1:0-5328 GCA_035277165.1 Blastocatellia bacterium
TATTAGCCACTCCGAAACAACCACTCGTGCAAAATCCGCATCAAGATACATTCCTGATATTGAACGGGTGTAGTTATGCATAATCCGCCGCTCGAAAAAATCAAAGTAGCCGCCCCCTGCAAAGCAGAATGGAGATGGATGTATGGAGATGACCGGATTCGTTTTTGCGGTCAGTGTAACCAGAACGTCTACAATCTCTCGGCGATGACCCGAGAACAAGCCGAAGCCCTAATTCTAAGGACTGAAGGGCGGCTCTGCGTCAGGTTTTACAGGAGAGCAGATGGAACCATTCTGACAAAGAATTGCTCTGTGGGATTGCAAGCTATCAAAGATAAATTCAGAGGCGCGCGAACACATATCATTGCGGCAGCCCTGGCTTTTCTGGCATATCTCGGCGTTCTGGCTTTGTTCAATAAGAGACTGATTCTGCAGCCTCCGATGATGGGCCAGATGGTAGAGCCTCATTCATCGTTTGTAGCGCCGCTGGTCGAGAAAAGTGAGCAGTTCATTCGTGATAAAGCTGTTTTCAAAGTTGTACCCGTCTTTCACTCTGCCCTTCCAAAACGCGCGAAAGACGAGGTGATTGTGAGAGTAGAGATTTCTCCGCCCGGTGAAGTGATAAGCGCCGCGCTCATCGAAGGAGATTCGATGCTCAGAACAGTTGCGGAAGAAGCTGCGCGCCGCTGGAAGTTCGAGCCAATGCTTGTTGACGGCAAGCCAGCCCGGGTCGAAAGCAGACTTACCTTTCAAATCAGGCAGTGATCCTCTCACCCTATCCGAGAATCGGCCAAATCTACGCTCGACGGCTTTGTAAAACGGGTAGAAGTCCATTATCCTATATTATTCACATTGCCTCAAAAATTCAGTTGATGAAACCCTGAGGTCTACACTATAGTGTGCCGTGATTTTAGCAGAACTCTATTAATTGTGGTCGCGCGCGGCCACGGAGCAACGGATGTTTAGACTTGATAAACTTGAAATCAACGGATTCAAATCCTTCGCCGACCGCACTGCGCTGCTGTTTGGCGAAGGCATAACAGCCGTCGTCGGCCCGAATGGATGCGGGAAATCAAACCTGTCAGAAGCCATCTCGTGGGTGCTGGGCGAACAGTCAGCCAAGAACCTGCGCGGCGGCAAGATGGAAGACGTGATCTTTAACGGCACGCGTGACCGCAAACCTACAGGCATGGCCGAAGTCGTGCTGACGATGGTCGCTATAGAAGACATCGCCGCACGCGACACAGAATCATCAGAAAAAGACGACGAGCACGAGTACGACGACGCTATTACAAACGCAGAGCACGCAGCCCACACCGCGCGCGCGCTCGTTGAGGAGATGACACCGGCTGAACCTGCCGCCGCGCCTGATGAATCAAACATCGCTCAAAGCGATCAATCGGCATCTGTAAATCAGGAAGCGTCAATTGCCAATCTCGAAATACCCGAGACCGTTGAGGCTGAACAACCGAACGCAGAAACTGCCGCTCAACCTGCGCGCGCAGATCATACTCGCGCGTATCGCCGCCGCAAGCGCACGCAGATTGCAATCTCGGCGGGCGAGCGTGTGACCGTCGGTCGAAGACTTTATCGCACAGGCGACAGCGAATACCTGATGAATGGCCGCCCCTGCCTGTTGCGCGATATTCAAGACCTGTTTGCGGGCACGGGACTGGGCGGCGCGCATTACGCCATCATCGAGCAGGGCCGCATAGGACAGATACTTTCATCGAAGCCGCTGGATCGTCGCGCGCTCATCGAAGAAGCCGCAGGCATCACCAAGTTCAAATCTCGAAAGCGAGCCGCCGAACTCCGTCTGGAATCGGCCAAGCAAAACCTTACGCGGCTCAACGACATCATCAGCGAAGTCGAACGCCAAGTGAACAGCCTCAAACGACAGGCGCAGAAAGCTCGCCGCTATCGCCGGTTGCGCGAAGAGATGCGAGGGCTGCTCAAGATAGTCTTCACGGCTGATTACTATCGCCTGAACGAATCAATCGAGCGCGTGGCCCGCGAGCTTGAACAGGTTGAAGCGAGCAGAACTGATCTGGGCGCGCAGTTGGCAGAACGCGAAACAGAGCACCGCGTTGCTTCGATAGAAGCGCGCCAGTCCGAAGACGATCTCGCATCTTTGCGCGAGCGCGCGGCTGCCGTTGAGCTTGAAGCCGACCGCGCGCGCAATCGCCGCGCGTTTGAAGAACAGCAAATCAGAGAACTGGCGGCGCGCATCGAAGAACTTAATCGAGATCAACAATCGCTCGAAGCTCGACTGGCGCAGCTTGAAGAAAACTCGCAACAGCGCGGGACTGCGGTTGCCGCGCTCGAAACAGAACTCGCGGGCGAGCAGGCGGACTTGCAGAACCGCGAAAGCCAGTATCAGGAAGAACTCGCCCATCTCAGAGAAGCTGAAAGCGAGATAGAGCAACTGCGGCAGCGAATGCTGACAGAGATAGGCGTGACAGAGCGACTGCGCAATCTGAGCGCCAGCCTTGAAGACGCTCTCAGAAAACTCGACTTGAAACAATCGAACCTGAGCGCTGAAATGGAGCGCGCTTCGGCTCGACACGAGGAAGCCTCAAACGAGCATAATCGCGTGAGCAGTGAAGTCGAGCAAGACCTCACGCGACTGGCCGAACTGACAGAGCACATAGCAGAACGCGCCGCTCATATCATCGAGCTTCGCAATGAAGTGACTTCGCTTCGCTCAGAACTCGAAGAGATACACGCGGAGCGCGCGGCTGCCGAACATCGCCTCAAATCGCTTGAAGACCTCGATGCGCATCACGCTTATTACTCGGACGCCGTGCAACAGGTGCTGTCGCCTGAGCAGGCCGCGCGCGTGAACGCGCTCGGAACTCTCGCGGATTTCGTAGAAGTCGAAGCGCAATACGAAAAGTTGATCGAAAGCCTCTTCGGGCGCGAGCTTCAATGCATGCTGGTCCCGACGATTGACGATGCGCTTGCAGGCGTCGAGTTCATAAAATCAGAGAGCTTGGGGCGCGGCGCGTTTTTAGTTGTCGGGCTTCACGGCGGCGAAGAGGAAACGGAAGACGGAACTCAATCGGATACTGAAACGGAGCCTCGTCATTCCAACGGCATCGAGCGATGGCTTGTTGACAGTGAGAGCGCAGGTAACAGTTCTCGATTTCAGAATGAGTACATTCCCATCGAGCGGCAACTGCCGCCTGCGGACTTCGCTTTTACAGAGCCGTTTGCTGATTTCCCTGACGCGGGTTATCAAATGCCTCTGGCCCAGGCCGACGATGAGGAAGAAGAATCGGACGACCTTGCACAGCATCGCATTGATGACCGCCGTTTTGATGAGGAAGCAAACCGCGAAGCCGGACGTTTTCAGCTTGATGTGCTGCGCGCGATTGATCTTCTGAATCTGAGGCCGGGAATCAAGACAGTAGTCGAGCGCGCGTTCCCCGACAAATGCGCTGCTTCGGTTGTGCCAGACATCGAAGCGGCGCTTCAGCTTTCAATCGAAAACCCGTCGCTGGTCTATGTGACTTACGAAGGCGAGCAGGTCGTCAACGGTCGTTTGATAGTTACGGGCGGGCAGGCGGGACAGCGCGGCGCTTCACTTCTCGGGCTCAAACGCGAGATCAAACAACTTCGCGTGCAGACCGCCATGCTCGGCGATGAAGAGCAGCGAATCGCAAACGAGCTTGCTCAAGTGGAGAGCGAGCGCGACGGGCTTGAAGGCGAAGCGTCGTTGCTGGACGGCGAGCTTCGCCAGCACGAGAAAGCCGCCGCCGCGCGCAATTCGCAGCTTGAAGGATTGGCACGCGACCTCGAACGCGCAGCGCAACACGTCCGCGTTGTCGAAGCGGAACTGGAGCAGGCGGCTGAAGAGCACGCAGAGATTCAGTTGCGCATCGAGCAACTGCTTGCGGAAACCAGCGCGGCTGAAGCCTCGCGCGCAAGCGTGCAATCGGCGCTCACCGAAAAACAATCTGTGCTCGTCGAATTGCGCGCGCGCACCGAACAGCTTTCAGACCAGCTTTCAACCATTCGCGCTTCGGTCGCAGCAAGAGCCGAACGCCTGCACGCGGCGCGAGCAGAGGTGCGGCGAATCGAGAGCGAGGCCGAAGAACTGCGGTCAAGAATCAATCGCAACCGGCTCGAACTTTACGAAAGCCATAGCCGCACGGAACAGTTGACCGTTTCACATGCGGAAGGCAGCACTGCCGCCGAGCGGTTCGAGACCGAAGCGACAGCCCTTGCAGAACAGATCGGCGTTGCGAGCGAGAGCCTTGCCGCATCGCGCGCTCGAACCGATGAACTTGAAGCGATGCTCATCGAACTTAGGCAGCAGTCCGAAGCCGTGCGCGACCGCCGAAGCCAGCTCGAAGTCGAACGCGCACGCATCGAATCGGAAGCGGAACACTTGACCCGCACCTGTTTTTCCGAGCTTGCCATGACGCTCGAAGACGTGGTGACGAGCGTGCAGATCAGCGGTCAGTGGTCAGTCATCAGCGGTCAGCAAGCCCAACAGCCTGATGATTCAGAGACAGACATAGTTGATGATGAATCCAATCAGGAATCACACGCAGCTTTGCCTGCTGATCTGGATTCTGCGCGGGCGAGGCTCGATGAACTGCGCGTCAAGCTCGATGACATGGGGCCTGTGAACATGATGGCGCTCGAAGAGCTTGAAGAGGCCGAAGAGCGTTTCAAATTTTTGACGGAACAGCGGCGCGATATACTCGATTCGATAAGGATGACCGAAGAAGCGCTCACGGAAATCAAGCGACGCTCGCGCGAGAAATTCCGCCACGCATTTACTCACATCAATCAAAACTTTCAGCAGATGTTCACCGAGCTATTCGGCGGCGGGCGCGGCGAGATGATGCTGATAGACGAAGACGACATATTAGAATCGGGCATTGATTTAATAGCGCAGCCGCCCGGCAAGCGACTTCAAAATGTGCTGTTGCTATCGGGCGGCGAGAAAGCGATGGCGGCAATCGCGCTCGTGCTTGCGATATTCCAGTATCGCCCGTCGCCTTTCTGCATACTCGACGAAGTTGATGCGCCGCTCGACGAAGTAAACGTCGGTCGTTTCTCAAATAAGGTGATCGAGATGAGCAACGACACGCAGTTTTTAGTCATCACGCATAACAAGCGCACTATGGAAGCGGCCCGCGCGCTCTACGGCGTGACGATGCAGGAGCCGGGCGTTTCAAAGCTGGTGTCGGTGAAGTTCGAGTAGGAGAAAAGCAGTGGCTAGTGGTTTAAGGTCTGTTGTTGGCAGATGGTTTGAAAATCAGAATGCAAGGGTGAATCAAACAGCCGCGCGCCGATTCCCGGTCGTGCGGCTGCTCG
>DATEKX010000854.1:0-5379 GCA_035277165.1 Blastocatellia bacterium
CCGGTAGTTACTGCAAGCGAGGCGAAGGCATCAGCGGAATTTTTGCAAGGAGGCAGAGTAGCGTTTTTTCACGACAGCTTTTTGCGGTTCTGGATCACAGGACAGCACAGTGGAATCATATCTCCGCCACTGTTTTCGCCCGCCGCTCTTGCGTTCGGGTTGCTGCTCCCGTTCTTATTTTTTTATCCGAATCGCTTTCCGCTCGTCAGGCGGATCAGCGCGTCAATAAGCCTCTTGCCCGTAACGCTGATAGCTTCGCTGAGTTTATTCTTTGCCGCGCACCTTGTAATATTCCGCCTCTTTCTGCCGACCCGATTTACAATGCACACGCTGCGCATAGTGTTGAGCCTATCTGCAGGTCTGGCCTTGATCGTGTTGGTTGATGCGCTGCTGGATTGGGCGAAATCTGCGAGCGATAAGGCGCGACCTCTTTTTGCGACAGCGGTCATAGCTGCGATTGCAGTTGCTATTGTTTCCTATCCGGCATTCCTGGACGATTTTCCAAAGACCCGATACATCCGGGGCGCTGAGCCTTCGCTATACGATTTTTTTTCCAATCAGCCGAAAGATTCGCTCATCGCATCTCTGGAGTCTGAGGCAGACAATCTGCCTTCATTCTCTGCGCGCTCTGTATTGATCGGGCGCGAATACGCCTTGCCGTTTCACAAAAACTATTATGATCGGATTCGAGAGCGCGCATTAGATTTGATCGCGGCTGAGTACACGCCTGACATTGCAGAGTTGCAGAACTTCATTCGTAAGTACGGTGTGGATTTCTTTCTGATTGATCGCGACACATTCGCGCCGGATTACATATCGAAGAATCGCTGGGGAAGAGTGTTTCGACAAGCCGCGTCCGAAGCTAAAGATAAATTGAAAGAAGGCACTCGTCCGGCGATGGAATCGCTGTTGAATAGCTCAGTAGTTTTTGAAACCGAGGATCTGCTTGTTTTATCCGCTCGCCGCATTGAAGAGGCTTCGCCGTAAAATCCACTAATCTTTCCTTACGTAGTAAGACAACACTTTCCCCTTGCGACCTTCGTATTCGGATTCGGCCCAGTTCACCAGTTCCTTTTTGTGGTCTACGCCCTTCATGCGCGAAAGCGAGATTACCTTTGGGCGTTCGGCTTTCAACTGCTCGAACCAGCCTTCAAAGCCGCCCGGCTCCACTTGATTGAGATAGTTGTCCTTTCCATGATCGAGGTTGGTGTACTTCCTGGAATTCGGTAGACCTGTAAGCACAAGTATCTCTGTGCGGCCATGTACAAACACGTTGTCTCCCGGTTCAAGGAGCGCTGCAAGCGCAGCGGCATCCGCCAATTGCGCCTTCAATCGCTTTGGTGGAGTCCTGGCCGAGAACACGCTCGTCAGCCCCGCAAACAATACGACAGCACAGATGATCACAAATCCGATTCTTTGAAACAACACGAGGCTCGATACGCCGCGCAATCTCGAATCCAGCTTCATTACCGCATCAAGAGAGTAAATCATCAGGACAGATGCAAAGATTGCTACGAACGGCAGCATAGGTATCAGGTCTTGTTCGCCTTGCAGGTCGATCCTGCAAAAAATGAAATAGACGAGCGCCGCAATTATGATTTGATGGCGCGGCGCAAGCTGTAAAACCGCTCGAAATCCATGCTTAATTCCTTCTGTGACCTCGCGCGCTATGGCAAGCAGCAATCCTGCGACACTCAGGTAAAAGTATATGCGGTCGCTCGCGTAAGGCTTTTCAATCAGCTTTGAGAAACGATCAAAAAAGCCTTGCCCGGTAGTATATTCTCGCGGGCCATAAACATTGAACGGATAATGAAAACACCAGTTATAAAAATCTTTGACCGCGCCTCCAATCCAAAGATGCGTCAGCAGCAAAACCAATGGCACAGCCGCCCCCGCCAACAGTTTCGCCACTTTCAAATCACGCCAGCTTGTAAGATATTTTGAAAACCCCAAGCCCGCCGCGCCGACGAAAAGCAAACCGGGTTGCCAGCTCAAAGCCGACAGCATCCCGAACATGCCTGCCAGAAACGGGCGATCTTTTATGACTGCCCACAGCGCAATCAGGCCGAACAGAATCATCGGCGTTTTGGGTTGCGCTCCCGACAAGCTCAGAAGTGGGAACCGCTCGACGCCTAAAATAATCAATGCCGCGAGCAAGCCGATTCTCAGGCTCTCGAAAAAATAGCTTGCGACTAAAAATGTGAATGCGATAGTAAGCGCGGCAAGAATTGTGTACGTGATGCGAATTGCATAGATGTCGCGCAATCCGAAAGGCTTGCTGATGAGGATTGCAGCCGCGCCAATGTATGCCGACAGCGGGGTTTTTATATTTACGACATCTTTGTAGGGCACGCCGCCGCGCGAGATTACCTGAGAGAAATAATCCCAGTTCGCGGGGTCTCTTCTTTCAACCCAGTTCCAGAAATGAAGTTGTGAATAAACGATGATAGCCAGCGCAAAACAGAGCCAGAAAACATGACGACGTGTTACTAGATTGAGCCACTTCGACAGGTCAAAGGTGCGCGCGCGAGTCTCGGAAGGCACGGCCACATCGCTCATAAATTATATGCAGTCTATTAGCCACGAATTGCACGAATGTTTACGAATAATCACGAATGATTCGTCTATATTAGTGCAACTGGTGGCTGTTATCTGATCGTTAACCGATATATCCCAGGCTCTTGAGGCGTTCGATCACGTCTTCGTTTTCTTCGGCAGAGTACTCGATCTCTCCTGTCTGCTCTTCGTTGCTTTGCGCGGTCAAGCGAACCGGATGCGAATTCAAATACTCTTCCGAAATGATCTCATTCAGCACGCGCCCGTCCATGTCTTCGGGCAACGCTTCGCCCAGCAGATAAAGCATCGTCGGCGTGACATCATATATGCTCGCAACCTTGAGCCTTGAATGAGGCTTCACGGCAGCGCCGTTGCCTATCATCACGCCTTCCATTCGATGGCAGCCTGAGATGCCGAATGCGTCAACCATAAATTTATTCGACGTGAAATCCGCATTGCCGAGCGGAAGGTATCGCATATCGCGCGGCAGGAATGCAACGTCCGGCGCATCGGCGACGCGCGGGCCTTCGTAGACCTGCTCGCGGCGAAAGACCTGCCCCGCCCACGGTTCATTTGTGCGCGGGTCTTTCAAAGCCTTGAGCCGTTCGACTATTCGCTCGCACACAGCGTCGTATTCCTGCGGACTTACTACGCCGTTCGGTTCGCGCCCTTTCAGGTTTACGTAAATCTGACCGTAGTTCCCTTTTGAAAATGCCTGCGTGCGCGTCCAGTCAACGTCGTTGAAAGAGAGAAAGAAAGTGCTCAGTAATTTGGAAGTGCCGGGTTGATTGCTCGCGCCGCGCGCGGGGCGCAGACTGCCCGGAAGTTTTTTTATCAATTTGAAAGCCACTTCCGGCGTGATTCCGAGCGAAAACATCATCTTCTTCAACCGGGTGAGCGCATCGCTCTTTAGTTTCAGGAAGCCTTCTTGAAGCAGCCAGATGTTGAACGAACAATATTTGTGCGCAGGGCCAAAGCCGTGATCTGATGCGACCCAGACCATCGCGTCTTTGCCTGCAAGCTCGATCAATCGCCCTGTGATCTCGTCAACGCGATTGAAATATGCATAAACTTTTTCTTTGTACTGGCGAGCTTCTTCCGGGTTGTGTCGCGGGTGCTCTTCATCAATGATGTGCCAGAGTTCGTGTTGAATGCGATCAGTGCCCCAGAAGTATTGAAAGAAAGCGTCCCACTCATATTCGGTCATCAGATATTCTGTGACCTTCGCTTTGTACTCAAGCTCGTCGTTCAACTCGTCGAGCACGCCTTGCGCTTTGCCGCCCGCGTAGGTTTGAGAAAGATGCAGGCGGTAAGGGCCAAACTTGTCTTCAAGTTCCGAAAGCAGAGAAAGCGGGCGAGTGAAATCTCTCTTCCCTTTCGGAGTCATGAAATCCGCAATCATCAATCCGTTCAGATCGTGCGGCGGGTATGTGCATGGAAAATTGTGAACGATGACACGACGGCCTGCGTCTGAAAGCAAATCCCAGATTGCGCGTCCCTGTCGAAACGATGCGTTGACGGCCAGTTCGCGTTTTGAATCGTGATCGAGGCGAACGAATTCAAATATGCCATGCTTGCCGGGATTCTTTCCCGTCATAAAAGACGACCATGCAACGGCTGTGATCGGAGGAAAAGTTGTTATCAGATCGGCGCGAGCGCCGCCCGCGATCAGCTTTGCAAGATTCGGGAGATAACCTTTTTCAATCAACGGGTCGAGTACATTAAAGGAAGCTCCATCCAAACCGATAACTAGTAATTTTTTCGTCATAACAGTCGGCTCAAGCCAAGTTATGAATATACTTGTATCAACAGTGTTTCTTCAATCTCGGAAGGCGAACAGTCTAAACAACCTTGCGCGAAAGCGTTATATCCTGATAGCTCAGGTAATCGCTCCGACCGGGCCAGGAACCATAATGAATCGCCTCAACGGGGAGGTTTACTTCTTTATGCGCGTCCTTTATATACTGCTCGGCGTAGGCCAATGCCACCTCTGGACTCTTCTCATCATGCGTCCAGCATTGCGACAGGTAAGGAACAAAATGCCGATGGCTTGCGCCCCGTTTTATCAGGCTTTTCGACTCATCGTTTAATAAAAAATAAGTGATCAGCGCGCGGCCATGCGGTTTTAATACTCGTACAACCTCGCGCAGATACCGGCTTATATCTTCCGGCAGCATGTGTGTAAAAACACTTGTCAGAAAAACAAAATCAAAACTCGCATCGGGATAAGGGAAACTATATTCGGAAGCTTTGCAGGTGCCCTTCGGATTATAGATACGGTTATATACGTTAGCGTGCTGGAATCTGAAATTCGGATACTGGCGCGCGATGTGATTATTACTCCATCGAATGCCGATTTCCACAATGTCGAATCCTTCGTAATTGCCGGTCAGGTAATTAGTCAAAGGCGCTGCCATCCGCCCGATGCCGCAGCCTACATCTAAAACACTCTCATGCGGTTTCAATTCACCAATCTCAATAAAATATTTTAGAAACTCCTTTGACTCAGCTTCATAGGTTGTCCCGCCTCCTATGAAGTCAAGCTGCCGGGGCGGGTAAAGATTATTCCTTCGTGATGGCAGCCTGTCAGCAAGCTCAATCGTTGACAAATAGCAGGAGCGTACAAAAGGTTTTACAGGTTGAGGAATCAGTTTGGCTAGCCGCATCGCAGGATTATAGCCTGCACTATAACCCTGTCTCAACAAAAGCCCGCACTGTGACAGGGCTGTAACAAAGTAGTAGGGGCAGGGCTTGTCCCTGCCCGAATGGGCGATAGCCCATGACAGCCATCGCCTGTCGGCGATCCGGGCAGGGACAAGCCCT
>DATEKX010000855.1:0-7341 GCA_035277165.1 Blastocatellia bacterium
TTAGAACAACCAAAGGGAAGGTGATCGAAGCATGTGCGGGATCTGCGGAATTGCGATTCCGAAAAAACTGAATCGGCAAGTTGATGAGTCGCGGCTCGAAGCCATGCGCGACGCGATGACGCATCGCGGGCCGGACGATTCTGGAGTCTTCCTTGGGGGCTCTGTGGGGTTGGGCCATCGCCGTCTTTCGATTGTCGATCTTGGCGGCGGGCAACAGCCCATGTCTAACGAAGATGACACCATATGGATTGCCTTTAACGGAGAAATATACAATCACGCGAGCCTTCGACCGATGCTCGAAAATCGCGGCCACATCTATCGCACCACGAGCGACACCGAAACAATCATTCACCTGTACGAAGAGAAGGGCGCGCGCGCAGTCGAAGATTTGCGCGGGATGTTTGCTTTCGCAATATGGGATTGGAAACAGCGCAGGCTTGTGCTCGCGCGCGACCGGCTCGGCATAAAGCCGCTTTACTACACCCTGAGCAATGACGGCGTGTTTCACTTTGCATCTGAGATCAAATCGCTTATCACAGCCTGTGCTGTAAAAGCGGAACTCAATTATGACGCGCTCGCCGATTATGCCGCGAACCGCGCAACGTCCGGCGAAGAGACCTTGTTTCTCGGCATAAAAAGACTGATGCCGGGGCATACGCTTGTCTGGAGCGATGGACAAATCACGATTGAACGATACTGGGATATGAGCTTTCGCAAACCCGATTACCATCAGAGCGAAGACGATTACGTCGAGCAATTCGCCGATCTGTTTCGTCAATCGGTTCAGCTCAGGCTGATGGCAGATGTGCCGCTCGGGATGTTTCTTTCCGGCGGAATCGATTCAAGCGCGATTGCAGCTTGTATGAGCGAGATGGTGCAAGAGCCAATCAAGACATTCTCTGTGGCGTTTCAGGAGAGAGAAGCGAACGAACTTGAGTACGCGCGCATGGTTTCGCGGGCATTCAAGACAGACCATCACGAAATAATCGTCAGCCCCGACCAATTCTTTGAAGCGCTGCCCGGTCTCGTTTATCAGGAAGACGAGCCTCTGGCGCATCCTTCAAGCGTGCCGCTCTATTTTGTATCAAAGCTGGCAAGCGAGCACGTCAAGGTCGTGCTGACGGGCGAAGGCAGCGACGAATTACTGGCTGGCTATGACAAATACCGGAAGACTGTTTATAACATCGCAGTTGGCCGCGCTTATCACAAAACCGCGCCTGCATCGTTTCGCCGGTTAATCAAAAGACTGATTGAAACGCGGGCGGGCAGTAGCAGGCTCGCGCGCACATTCCTCAGCCTGCGGCCTGAGATTGAAGACATATACTTTGACAACTTCTCAGTCTTTTCGCGCGCAACGCAGATGCTACTTTTTACTGCGCAGACGAAAGAGCGAATCAAGGATCACAATCCTTATCGCGACGCGCTTGACCACCTGGGCCAGACGGATGCCGATTCTTTGCTCGACCAACTGCTCGCAGCAGACATCAAGACATACCTGCACGAGTTGTTGATGAAGCAGGATCAGATGAGCATGGCCGCTTCGATTGAGAGCCGCGTGCCTTTCCTCGATCACAAACTTGTAGAGTTCGCGGCCCGATTGCCTGTGAAGATGAAGCTCAGGGGGCTGACAACCAAATACATACTGCGGCGCGCGATGGCTGATCGTTTGCCGAAAGAGATACTAACGCGCAAGAAGATGGGCTTCCCCGTTCCAGTAGGCGCGTGGCTGCGAGGTCGCTTCACTCACTTGCTGGATGAATACGCATTAAGCCCAAGAGCAATGGAGCGCGGCATCTTTGAAGCGGATTTCGTTCGCAATCTGGTCGCGCGACATCGCGCGGGCGAAAACCATTCCGAGCGGCTATGGGCGCTCATCAATTTTGAGATCTGGCATCGGCAGTTTATTGATGGAGAAAGCTTTGATGCCCGATCTATACATCAACCTGCGATGTCAAAATCAGCCGTCTCTAATCTGAAGTCGATGCGCGCTCATATTGGAGCCAACGGAAATTCCAGGGCGGCAATTCATCAGGCAACTCGATAAGAGAGAGCGTATGCGAATACTCTGGTTAAAAAGCGAATTACTTCACCCGGTTGATAAGGGCGGAAAGATACGGACTTATCAAATGCTGAAGCAGATCAATCGAGTACATGATGTCACATATCTGACATTCCTGGACCCGAAAGATTCTCCCGAATCAACGCAGCGGGCCGCCGAGTATTGTCAGCGACTTGCCTTGATTCCCCGAAGCGAGACTCAAAAGAATGGCGTCCATTTTTACAGTGATCTGGCCTTGAACCTCGGGTCGAAGCTGCCTTATGCAATTCAAAAATATCGCTCGACTGAAATGCGGCAAGCTGTTGAACGCGAGTTGAGCGAGCGCAATCACGACGTAGTCGTTTGCGACTTTCTGGTTCCGAGCATCAATCTCGCGCGCGACCGCCGGTGTCCCGCCGTGCTGTTTCAACACAACGTCGAATCTATGATCTGGCGTCGTCACTATGAAGTTCAAACAAACAAAATTAAGAAAGCCTTCTTCCGAAGCCAATGGCAAAAGATGTACTGGTACGAGCGGGAAGCCTGCCAGTCGTTCGATGCGGTGGTCGCAGTATCGCGCGACGACCGCGAACAGATGCGAAATGAATTTGGGCTTACGCAAGTCTACGATGTGCCGACGGGCGTTGATACCGAATTCTTTCGCTCGACGAGAGCCGCGCGCGAACCGTTTGAACTTGTCTTCACAGGCTCGATGGATTGGATGCCAAACGAAGACGCGATCATCTATTTCATCGAGAAGATCATGCCTCGCATCGCTGATTGGAATCCGCAGGTGACGTTGACAGTCGTGGGGCGCAGTCCGGGCAAAGACCTTAAAGCGCTTGCCGAATCGAATGCTCAAATAAAGATCACAGGTCGCGTAGACGACGTGCGACCTTATATCGACAAAGCCAGCGCTTACATAGTTCCGATGCGCGTGGGCGGAGGAACAAGGCTGAAGATTTATGAAGCGATGGCGATGGGAAAGCCAGTCATCTCTACTACGGTTGGAGCCGAAGGGCTCCCGGTTCGCGACGGAAGAGAGTTGCTGATAGCAGACCAGCCGGAAGATTTCGCGCAGGCAGTGATTCGCGCGCTAAGTGATTTGCCGTTTGCGGCGAAGATAGGCGAGCAGGCGCGCACGCTTGTTTGCGAACAATTCGGCTGGGAACGAGCGGCTCAGGCTTTCATGCAGGTGTGCGAAAAAGTCGTAAACAGACGGGCGAGCAAGCGCGCGGCCTGAAAGGGAAAACATGAGATTGAGCATTTTCGGATTAGGATATGTTGGCTGCGTATCGGCTGCCTGCTTCGCAAAAGAAGGGCACGATGTGATCGGTGTTGATGTGAACCAGTTGAAAGTGGACATTATCAACAACGGTCGAAGCCCTATAGTCGAGCTTGGCGTCGAAGAGTTGATTGAAAAAGCAGTCGAGGAAGGAAAGCTCCGAGCGACAACCGATGGTAAAGAGGCTGTTCACAACTCAGACATATCACTTGTATGTGTCGGCACTCCGGGCAATCACAACGGCAGTCTGGACCTGACTTACGTCAAACGCGCATGCCAGCAAATAGGCGAAGCCCTCGAATCAAAGAGCCGCTATCACATCGTCGTGCTGCGCAGCACGATGCTTCCCGGCACGATTGAAGAGACGGTAGTCCCTATTCTTGAAGTCTATTCGGGCAAGCGAAAAGGGCGCGATTTCGGAGTCGCTATCAATCCTGAGTTTCTGCGCGAAGGCAGTTCGATACAGGATTTCGCGAATCCGCCTTTCACGCTAATCGGCGCTGACGACGAAGATTCGGCTGGGCCTCTCAGTCGCCTCTACGCGAAGACGAGCGCGCCCATAATCTCCCTCGGAATTAAAGAGGCCGAGATGGTCAAATACGCCTGCAACTGTTTTCACGCGCTGAAAGTCACTTTCGCAAACGAGATCGGAAGCCTTTGCAAAGCTCTGGGCGTAGACAGTCATCAGGTGATGGATGCTTTTTGCAAAGACACAAAGCTGAACCTGTCGCCATACTACTTAAAGCCCGGCTTCGCGTTCGGAGGGTCGTGCCTTCCTAAAGACCTGCGCGCAATCACTTACAAAGCGAAAGAGCTTGATGTTGATGCAGTCATGCTCAATTCCATACTTGCAAGCAATCGCCTTCAGGTCGAGCGCGCAGTTGACATGGTGCTTCAAACAGGCCGCAAGAAGATAGGCGTTCTGGGTTTGAGCTTCAAATCGGGAACGGATGATCTGCGCGAAAGCCCGATGGTAACGCTTATCGAAACACTGCTGGGCAAAGGAATGCAGATAGCGATTTATGACCGCGATGTAGAGCTTGCGCGATTGTTTGGGGCTAACAAGGAATATATCGAGCGGGGCATTCCGCACATATCGCAACTTATGCGGCCTGATCTTCAGGATGTAATTGACGGCTCGGAAATCATAATCATCGGGAAGAAGGAAGACGAGTTCCGCCTGCTTCAGGACAAGCTGAATAATGGCCGCGTCATCATTGATCTGGTGCGCATGCTCGAAGTCGAAGACGGTCGAAAATCCTATCAGGGCATGTGCTGGTAAGGGGATTATTGTGAAGTATTTTTCAAACACAGTGCTCGCGATTATTTTATCTATAGCGGTTCCGGTCTGCACGGTTGCCTGTGCTCGCGCGGCTGTCAACTCTGACTCATCGGACGGTTCAAAGAGCGAACCTGCGCCGCCTGCAATCTATCTCGACACAACTTACGAGCGCCCGACCGGACGAACGATACAGGTAAAAGGCGGCGGCAATCTGCAGGCCGCGCTCGACGGGGCGGCTCAGGGCGATGTGATCGCGCTTGAGTCCGGCGCTACGTTCATTGGTAATTTCACGCTCCCCGCAAAGAACGGATCGAGCAACAAATGGATCATCATTCGCTCGTCTACTGAGGATGCCAAATTGCCGCAGCCCGGCACTCGCGTCGTCCCGGCAGATGCCCAGATGATGCCAAAGCTCGTCAGCCCGAATGCGGACCCTGTTCTGAGAACCGCGCCCGGCGCTCATCATTACAGGTTTATCGGCGTAGAGTTTCAAGTCGCGGCGGCTTCGACTATAAACTACGGGTTAATACTGCTGGGCGATGGCGGCAGCAAACAGAACACGCTCGAATCGGTTCCACACGATCTGATAATAGATCGCTGCTACATTCACGGGAACCAGACAGGCAACCTCCGTCGAGGTATTGGGCTCAACAGCGCGCGAACGGCCATCATTGATTCACACATATCAGACTGCCACGAGATAGGCGCTGACTCGCAAGCCATCTGCGGGTGGAACGGTCCCGGCCCTTTCAAGATAGTGAACAATTATCTGGAAGGCGCAGGTGAAAACGTGATGTTTGGCGGCGCTGACCCAAGCATTAAAGACCTCGTGATGTCCGACATCGAATTCCGGCGCAATACCTGTTCAAAGCCGCTGTCATGGAAAACGGGCCATCCCACTTATGCAGGAAAACATTGGTCCATCAAAAACGTCTTCGAGCTTAAGAACGCGCGCCGAGTTGTCATAGATGGAAACGTTTTTGAAAACAGTTGGCTTGATGCGCAAATCGGATTTGCCATTCTTTTCACGCCTCGCAATCAAGAAGGGAACGCGCCGTGGTCAACGGTCGAGGATGTAAGTTTCACCAACAACATAGTCCGCCATGCTGCGGGCGGCATAAACATACTGGGCCGTGATGACAATCATCAGAGCGAACAGGCAAAGCGCATTACGGTCAGGAATAATTTGTTTGAAGATATAGGCGGTTCGCAGTGGGGCGGCAACGGGCGGTTTCTGCAGACTGCGGAAACAGACCGCGTGGTTATTGATCATAATACGATCATTCACACGGGCAATATCATCACAGCCTACGGCAAGCCGAGCATTAATTTCATCTTCACAAACAACGTTGTTTCGCACAATCAGTATGGGGTAATCGGAGACGGCGCTGGCATAGGAAACGCCACGCTCAATCAATACTTCCCCAACGCCGTATTTAAAAAGAATGTGATCGCAGGTGGCCGCAACTCCGCTTACCCTGCTGACAACTTTTTCCCGTCGAATATTGCGGAAGCGCAATTCGCCGATCATGCAAAAGGCGACTACAGGCTGGGCGCTGCGAGCCCTTATAAAAGCGCCGGGACTGACGGCAAACCCATCGGTTGCGACATGGATGCTATGAAAGCAGCTACCCGGTCGCTTGAATCAGCCCGCTCTTCGCTATAAAGGGCCGAAAGTTCATCAATGCGATCAGAGACAGCAAACGAAAAAAGCAGGAGTCAGCCGACCGAAGCCCCTAGGGTTAGCATAATCATGCCTGCGTATCGCGTCGCCGAATACATAGTCGCGGCGCTTGATTCCATACTGGCTCAAACATTCACCGATTACGAAATCATCATTATCAATGATGGCTCGCCCGATACGGATGAATTCGAGCTTGCGCTTGAGCCTTATCGAAAGCGTGTCGTCTACATCAAGCAGGAAAACAGCGGGCCAAGCGCGGCGCGCAATGTTGCGATTCAAAAAGCGCGCGGAGAATTCCTCGCCTTCCTCGATGCCGATGATTACTGGGAGCCGAACTATCTCAAACAGCAATTGGAATTTCTGGAAAAGAACCGTTCGGTTGATCTGGTTTACTCGGACGCATTGCTGGTCGGTGGTTCTCCTCTTGCTGGTCGCACCTTCATGGAGATAACGCCGTCGCGGGGTGAAGCCACCTTTGAAAGCTTGCTTGGCGGCCATTGCACGGTCATCTTATCGGGCACTGTCGTGCGCAGGCAGGCAGTCATTGATGCGGGACTGTTTAATGAAGGGCTCAGGTACGCCGAAGATTACGACCTGTGGCTGCGGATGGCAAAGCAAGGCTCGCGGCTGGCTTACCAAGAGCAGGTGCTGCTCAACAAGAGAATGCATTCAGCCAGTTTAAGCTCCGACCGCGTGAAGCTGCACGAGAGCGCGTTATCCATACTTGAAAAGACTAGGCAGGAGCCGGGGCTCAGCCAGCAGGGAAGAGAAGCCATTGCCGAACAGTCTGCGAGGTTGACGGCGCTTGTGAAACTGGAGCAGGGGAAAGCGCGCTTATCGCAGGGTGATTTTGCGGGCGCGCAGGAAGCGATCCGGGAAGCAAATTCCTTTTTCACGCACTGGAAGCTGCGCCTGACGCTCTTTTGCCTTCGGCGCGCGCCGCAACTGCTACGGCGAATTTACGGTTTCTTTGAACCGTTCCACTCAGAGAGAGGCAATAGAGATCAGTCGGAAGGGAGAGGCCAATCGCTTACATCGCGCGTCGCGTTGTA